>DATJGQ010000442.1:0-5380 GCA_035494815.1 Gemmataceae bacterium | reverse complement strand
CGCCTCGTGGACGAGGGCAGTGGCGTCGAGGGTGTGGCCAGGCTTCTCGGCCGCCATCCGCGCGGCGGCGAGCGTCCGCAACTCGCCGTAGACGAGCGGAAGCAGGTCGGCCGCAGCTCGGCGGTCTCCGGCCGCGGCCGCATCGAGCAGGCGGGACACGTCGGACATTCAGCCGAGTCTAACCACGGGGTGACGGAGGGCAACTCGAAAGAGATGGCGTGGCCGCCAGCAGCGCCGCCGGACGGCTATATAACGCCGGGGCCGGCCGCGCCGGCGACCGCTGCCGCCACCGTCGTCCCGGCGGGGCGGGCCGCAGGCGGGTGGGTCGCCACGAAGCCGGCCGCAGGCGGCAGCTCCGGCACGTCCCTCGCCTACTCAGCTTGCTACTTCGCGGCCTCGTCCGTCGTGATGCCGGTGCAGTAGAACAGCTTCAACAACGTGGCCTTGCCGTCCGCGTCCTGAAGAGATGTTACTCCTTCGATTCCAATTCCTTGACCAACGCTTGAAAGTCCTGGCGCGCCCGGAGGGCCTTTAGATCAGGTTCGGTCTTCAACGCTTCGACATGGCCGCCGTCACCAAAGTAATTTGCCGCCCGGGCGCGGCGGAGCAGTGCGACCGCCTGCATAGCGTAGGACTCCCGGCGCTTCTCATCGTCCTTTGCCGCGGCGGATGCGAGGGCTAAGACGCCGGTCGCAGCATAGAGATCGTCGCCGGAAACCTTGTCGCCGCGGGTCAACTCTTCGGTCTCGGCCGCGGCGCGAGCGTGATCGCCCGTCTGGGCCAACAGGGCCGCGGCCCGGGACAGGCGAATCTCACACCGCGTGGACCCGTCGCCAACGGCGTCATCCACCAGGGCGAGAGCACGATCGCACTCTCGGACGGCTTCGTCGTAGCGCGCCAGTCGCCTCAGCGCAGTTGCCCGATGCGAGTAGGCGATGCGGAGGAACTTTCGGGCGGCGGCTAGCTGGGAATTCTGCGCCAGTGTTTCGTCAAGCAGTGAGATGGCCTTGGCATACTGATCAAGCGCGGCCTGGGACTGCCCCCGCGTAGTAAGGAGTTGACCGTACCTGACCAAATCGCTGGCCAGGCTCACGCGGTACGCGGGCACTGTAGGGGAATCGTCGGTCAACTTCTCGCGAAGCGCGAGCGCCTTACGCAGCGCCGCCTCGGCCTCTGCCAGTCTTCCCAGAGTACGTAACAGACGGCCCAGGTGTGAAAGGTGATTTGCGAGCCAATCGCGGTAGCCGGGGACGGCGGGGGACTCGGCGACCAGCCTCTCCTCAACAGCAATCGCCTGCCGCAAGAAAACCTCTGCATCGGCTCGCTTCCCCAAGTCCCTCAGCACAGCGCCGAGGTTGTTGTAAGCGCCCGCCAACCCGCGACGATACGCGGGAACGGCGGGCGACTCGGCAACCAACTTCTCCCGAAGCACGAATGCCTGCCGGTGAGCCGCTTCCGCCTCTGCCAGTCTCCTCAGGTCATGCAGCAAAAGGCCCAGCAGCGTGAGATGGTTCGCGAGATAATTGCGATACGCGGGGACTTTGGGGAAGTCGGCGACCAGCTTCTCCTGAAGAATGACCGCCTGTCGAAAGAGACGCTCCGCATCGGCTCGCTTCCCCGAGTCGTTCAGCACCATGCCCAGGTTATGGTATGTGGCGGCCAAGTCGGAGCGGTACGTGGGGACGGCGGGGAAGTCGCCGGCCAGTCTCTCCCGGAGAATGACTGCGTGCCGGTACGCTACTTCCGCCTCGGCCTGCTTGCCACGTTCCTTGAGCAGTCCGGCGAGGCCGGAGTGGTGAGTTGCAAGGAACTCACGATACCCGCGGACGGTGGGGAAGTCCGCGGCCAAATTCTCCTGGAGCGCGATCGCCTGTCGGTAGGCAGCCTCCGCGTCCGCCTGCTTGCCCAGTTCACTCAACACCATGCCCAGGTTGCTGTGAGCACCGGCCAAGCTGGAACGATAGCCGGCGTCGCCGGGGAAGTCTGCGGACAGCTTCTCGTAAATGGGGAACGCCTGTCGGAGATTCGCCTCAGCGTCATTTAGCTTCGATTGGTGCAGCAGCAGGAGTCCCAGGGCCGTGAGGGTAAGGGCCTGGGCATTGCGATACTCGGGGACCGCCGGGAAGTCGATGACCAGCTTCTCAAGGATTGATCGCGATCGTTGAAGTTCCGCCTCTGCCTCGGAATTCTTCCCAAGCGCTTCCAGGTTCCGACCCAGGGAGAAGAGGGTGCGGGCCAGTTCGCGGCGGTAATTGGGGACCGCGGGAAAATCGGCGGCCAGCCTGGCGAAAGTGTCGCGGGCCGTCGTGTAGTCGCGGCTTGCCGACTCGCGCTCGCCCATCGAGCCCCGCAGCAGGGCCAACTTGGCAACTGCCTTCGCCTGGTCGAACCGCACCGCCGGGTCGTCACTCTTCTCCTTGACGAACTCCTCGAAGAACGGCAGCGCCGCCGTCAGCAGTTGCTTGCGGAGGTCGTGGGAGTTGGGATTGTTCTTCAGGTCCGGGTTGTCGGTTACCTTCTGCAAATAGTCCTCGACGGCCTTGCGCGCTGTCTGGAAGTTCCGGTCGGCGAGCGCCCGCGCCGCCTGAGCTTTGTCGCGCTGCTGCTCGGCTTCTAAGCGTTCGGCCGCTTCGGCGTCGCGCGCCATGACGGCCAACTGTTCGGCCCGAGTGGCGCGAATCGCTTGCCAGGTACTCACGGCGACGCCCAACAACAAGAGCGCCGCGAATGCCGCCACCGCAACGAGCCCGGCCCGGTGCTTGCGGGCGAACTTGTGTAGCCGGTACGTCACACTCGGCGGGCAGGCCAGCACCGGCTCGTCGGCGAGGTGCCGCTGCACATCCATCGCCAGCCCGTTGGCCGTCTCGTAGCGGCGGTTGCGGTCCTTCTCCAGCGACTTGAGCACGATCCAGTCCAGGTCGCCCCGGACGAGCCGGCTGAGCTTCGCCGGTTCGACTTGGCGGCGGGCGGCGAGGCTCGGCAGCGCGTCGCTACTCGACAGACGCACGCTCGGCAGCGGGGCCTCTTCCTCGCGAATGAGCCGCCGCATCTCGTCCCAGGCGGCGTCGTAGAACCGCTTCTTCTCCAGCGGCGTCGTGCCGGTCAGGAGCTCATAGAGGATGACGCCCAGCGCATAGATGTCGGTGCGGGTGTCCACGTCGAGGGCGTTGATGCCGACCTGCTCCGGGGCCATGTACAGTGGCGTGCCGACCATTGTGCCGAAGGACGTGTAGAGGGTGCGCTCCGTCAGCGCGTGTAGGGCGTGCAAAGCCTTGGCCAGGCCGAAGTCGATGACCTTCGGCACGGGCTTGCCGTCGTGCTCGGTGACCAGGATGTTCGAGGGTTTCAGATCGCGGTGGATCACGCCCTTCTGGTGGGCGTGCTGCACCGCGGAGCAGACTTGTACGAACAGGTCGAGCCGGTCGCGGACGCTCAGCCGGCGGTCGTCGCAATACTCGGTCAGAGGGAGGCCCTTGACCAGCTCCATGATGAAGTAAGGCCGGCCCTCCGGTGTCGTACCGCCGTCCAGCACCCGTGCGATGTTCGGGTGGTCCATGAGGGCCAGCGCCTGTCGCTCCGCCTCGAAGCGAGCGAGCACCGCCCGCGAGTCCATGCCCGGCTTGATCAGCTTCAGCGCGATGAGCCGCTTGATAGGCTCCCGCTGCTCGGCCATCCAGACGGTGCCCATTCCGCCCTCACCCAGTTGTTCGAGCAGCTTGTACGGGCCGATGCGCGAACCGGGGCCTTCGGCCGGGCGGTGTTCGACCGTGCCCAAACCGGGGGGCGATGATTCCAAGAAGCTGCCGGCGTCGTCATACGCACGCAGGAGCCCTTCGACCTTCTCCCGCACCTCGGGGGCGTCGGCACAGGCTTGGTCAAGGTAGGCCCGGCGCTCGGCGGGCGAGCGCAGCTCGTGGGCGTGGTCGAAGACCGCTTTGGCGTTGAGAGGAGAGCCAGTCATGGCACGGAACCTCGGGAGGAATCTCGTCACCCCCCAATGCGATGTCAGTGGTCGAAGTGTGCCAAAGAAAATCACTCATCGGCCGTCAACTGTTGGTAGAGCCAGGCGCGGGCGTAGGCCCAGTGCCGGTTCGCGGTGCGAACCGAGACGCCCAGGGCCTCGGCCGTCTGCTCAATCGTCAGGCCGGCGAAGTAGCGCAACTTCACAACTTCCGCGGCTTTCGCCTCCTCGGCGGCGAGCCGCTCCAGGGCTTCGTCCAGGGCCAGAAGTTCTTCGTCGTCGGCGTCGGCTGGGAGGTCGAGGTTGTCCAGGTCGAGGCGTTGCCGGCCGCCGCCGTGCCGGAGCCGATGCTTGCGACGGGCGTTCTCGACCAGGATGCGGCGCATCGCCTCGGCCGCGGCGGCAAAAAAATGGCCGCGGCCGTCGAACTGCTGGCCCCCAACCAGCCGCAAGTAGGCTTCGTGGACGAGGGCGGTGGCGTCGAGGGTGTGGCCGGGCTTCTCGGCCGCCATCCGCGCGGCGGCGAGCGTCCGCAACTCGTCGTACACGAGCGGGAGCAGGTCCGCCGCAGCTCGGCGGTCGCCGGCCACGGCGGCATCGAGCAGGCGGGTCACGTCGGACATACTTCCGAGTGTAACGGCCGTGGTACCGTCGGCAAACTCGAAAGCGGTCCTGGGACCATCAGCACTGCCGGACGGCTACAATCGATCGAACGAACGGCGTCTTGAAAGGGCAAAACCAGCGCCGGACGGCTCGCCCGCTCTTATTTGACTTGCTCCCGCCACTTCGACCACTTGTCGCGCAACTCCTTCAACGTCGCTGCGTGGGTCGGGTCGCCCGCGAGGTTGTGCTCCTCCCGCGGGTCGGCGCGCAAGTCGTACAGCTCTTCAATCGGCGGTTTGCCGCTCATCCAGCGGAAGTACTTCCACTTCTCCGTCCGCACCGCCTCCGTCGGCGGGATACGGTCAGGAAGCGCCAGGTGCTCGTAGAAGAATTCCGTCCGCCAGCCGGTCGGGGCGTTTCCACTCCGCACCAGCGGCACCAGACTGCGGCCCTGCATCCCCACCGGAACCGACAGGCCGGCTTCGTCCAACAGAGTCGGGGCCACGTCGATGTTGAGGGCCATTGCGTCGACCTTGCGGCCGCGCGTCGCCGTCGCCCGCGGGTCCAAGACGATCAGCGGCACGCGGATCGACTCTTCGTACGGTAGCCATTTGTCCGCCATGCCGCGCTCGCCGAGAATGTAGCCGTTGTCCGACATGAAGACGATCACCGTGTTGTCCGCCCGCTCGCCCAGCGCCTCGACGATCCGGCCGACCTCCCGGTCCATCCCGGAGATCAGCCGGTAGTAGTCCTTCACGATCCGCTGGAACATTTCCGGCGTGACGAACCGCCGCTCCCACCGCCGGCGGCCCTCGG
>DATJGQ010000441.1:0-8428 GCA_035494815.1 Gemmataceae bacterium | reverse complement strand
GGTTGCGCAATACGAGAGTTTTCTCTTGCCTCTGGCCGTGATCATCTCACTGCCGGTCGGGATCTTCGGTTCGCTTCTGTGCCTGGACCTCATGGGGTTGTCCAACGACGTCTTCGCCCAGATCAGTCTGGTCATGCTGGTCGGCCAGCTCGGCAAGAACGCGATCCTGATCGTCGAGTTCGCGGTGCAAAAGCGCCGGGACGGACTGTCCCTCCTGGAGGCGGCCGTCGAAGGCGGGCGGGCGCGCTTCCGGCCGATTCTGATGACCTCGTTCGCGTTCATCGCCGGTCTCGTCCCGTTGGTCGTGGCCACCGGGGCCGGGGCGATTTCCAACCGCACCATCGGCACGGCCGCGGCCGGCGGGATGCTCGTGGGCACCGTGATGGGGGTCCTGGTGATTCCCGGCCTGTATTACTTGTTCGCCCGCATCGCCGACGGCCGGAAGCTGCTGCGGGTCGTGGTCGATGAACCTCTCAGTGAGATATTTGAACACGGCCAGCTCCCCCCGGATGATTCCGGAGGAAACGGTGAAACCGCGACCGCGGCGGCCGACGCCGCTCCGCGGGACGCTCCGTCGGGCGGCCGGGCCGAGGGCCGAACGGGGTCGAGTAATGCCGCGCCGCCGGGGACGCCCTCAAGCGGCGGGTGAATCCCATGCGGTCGGTGATTCTTTAGAGGCGGCTCCGAAACCCCTTCCCCCACCCCTCCCCGACGCGGGGAGAAAGTCAGGTTTTTCTCCCCTCCCCGCTTCGGGTAGGGGCCGGGGGAGGGTTTGGGCGTGACTTCGGCGTCGACAACGGCTGCGGTTTCCGCACTTCTTTTCGCTCATTCCTGCGCGACTTCTCAAACCTCGCCGGCAAAACCGATAAAGTCGATCCGCTATTTCGGTCGAAGAAATAAACAAGAGCGCTCGCTTCCAGCGAGTATTGGGTTTTGCGGCTGATCGACCAGCCACCGGCCGGCAATCGGGAGGTAAAGTTCCGGGGTGAGCGCGTCAAGGACGATGCGGATGAACCTCTCACTGAGACTCTTGACCGCAAAACAACGCAAGCGAGTGCTCGCCAGAGCACTCGCTTGCGGCATGCTCTCCGTTCTGCCGTCCTGTGCCATCCCCCATTTGCGTCACGCCGACCCGGCGCCGGATCTGCCCGCTAGCTACGACGGCAGGGACGGCTCGGAAAACTCAGCCCAGCTCGGGATCATCGACTTTTTCAACGATCCGACGCTGACGTTTCTGATCGAGCAGGCACTGGCCGGCAATCGGGAGCTGAGAATCCTGGACGAAGAGGTTCAGGTCGCCCGAAGCGAAGTTCTAGGGCGGCAAGGGGCGTACCTTCCCTTCGTCACTTTCGGGACCACGACCGGACTGGAGAAACCCAGTTTGTTCACGCCTCTGGGAGCCGCCGAGGATCAACTCGAGTTTCTCCCCGGCAAGCACTTCCCCGAGCCGCTCGGGAACTTCCGGTTCGGCCTCGACGCCCTTTGGCACCTCGATATCTGGAGAGAGTTCCGGAACGCCCGTGACGCGGCCGCGCAGCGCTACCTCGCCGCGATCGAACGGCGGAACTTCTTCGTGACCCAATTGGTCGCGGAGGTCGCCGAGAATTATTACCGGCTGATGGCGCTGGATAAGCGGCTCGAGACTCTCGATCAAACCATCGCGCTGCAGGAGCAGAGCCTCAAGCTCGCCCAGGCGAAGAAGGAGGCGGGCCGTGGTACCGAGCTGGCCGTGCAGCGTTTCCAGGCCGAAGTCCGCAAGAACCAGAGCGAAAAGCTGATCGTGAGGCAGGAGCTGGTCCAGGTCGAGAACCGGATCAACTTCCTCCTGAACCGCTTCCCGCAGCCTGTCGAACGCATGTCGGCCGGGTTCTTCGATGTGAACCTGCACGCGCTGAACGTCGGACTGCCCGCGCAACTGCTGCAGAATCGCCCGGACATCCGCCAGGCCGAGCGCGAGTTGGAGGCGGCCGGGCTCGACGTGCGGGTCGCCCGGGCCCACTTCTTCCCCAGGGTCGACATAACCGCCGGCGTGGGCTACCAGGCCTTCAACTTGAAGTACCTGTTCTGGAGCCCGGACGCGCTGGTTTACAACCTCGCCGGCGATTTGGTCGCGCCGTTGATCAACAAGAAGGCGATCAAGGCCGAATACATAGGCGCGAACGCCCGGCAATTGCAGAGCGTCTACAACTACCAGCGCGCGATCCTCAACGCCTTCACCGAAGTGGTCAACCGCGTGACGAAGGCGGAGAACTACAGCCGGAGCATCGAGCTTAAGAAGCAGCAGTTGGAATCACTCGAGGCCTCGGTCGACGCCGCCAGCAAACTGTTTCAGGCCGCCCGCGCCGAATACGTGGAAGTGCTGTTGGCCCAGCGCGACCTGATGGAAGCGAGAATGGTTTTGATCGAAACCAAAATGGAGCAACTGTCCGCCATCGTCAACGCCTATCAAGCACTCGGCGGCGGCAATCTCTTGGCGGGTTTAGCTGGGGACGGCCGCTTCGGCGGGCCCGATCCGGCATGTCTGCCCCCGGCCCAGCTGCTGCCCGCGCCGCGCAAGGACGCCCCCGCGCCGATGCGGCTGCCGGACGTCGAGCCGCTGCCGGCGCCACGAAATGACAAGGACCCGCCCCTACTTGACGACCAGTAGTATCGGGTCGAGCAGGTACCGCAACGATCCCGACAACCTCATGCTCATCAAGACGAGAGCCGGCACGATGTAGGTGAACAATGCGGCCACAAACCCGGCGTCCGGCGTAAACCGATTCGGCACCGTCCCGGTGATACGGCTCACCAACTCGTTCACATTGATCTGATACAAGACATACACGACGCGGCCCACGATCACCGCCACAAGAACGAGGACGGCCAGCAGTGTGAAGTTCGCAATGTTAAACGGATACGACATCGTGCCGAGCAGCAAGAGCACGGCGCAGATCATCAGCGACCAGACGTTGTTTCGCAGCTGGAAGAAAAACTGGCCCACATAAAAGACGACGTGCGTCGCGACGAAGTCCTCGGCCAATTCCGTCCATCCGGCAAGCTCCTGTGCCCCTTCCTCCGACCCTTCGGGCGAAACCCGTTCGGCTTCTCGCGGCGAGCCCGTCGTCGCGGACATTCGGCCGAAGGCTTTGTTGACGGGGTAATCTCGCCAGAGGGGCACCAGGAGTGTTATGAGATGCCGCGAGAGGTCACTCAGGTCGCGGCGGAGTTCCGCCGAAATGTCTTCTTTCGGCCGGTTGGTGAGCGGCTTTGAATACGTTGCGTCGACCTGACCGACGAGCTGTGAAATCTGCCGCAATTCGCTCAGCCGGGAAGTGACCGCCAGCGACGGTTCCGTACGATTGACAAGTCGGTCAGTCTCCTCCCGGAGAAGGCGCAGCTGATGGATGGGAATCGCCAGGTGCGACAGCCGCGGGCGACGAGAGAAGAGGTAGCCCCCGAACAACAGCTTCACCTTCGACGGAAGCCGATCGAACGATCCGGTCAGCGGCAGTAAGGCGATCTGACTCAGCAAGCTTCTCAAAAGGACCCACGACGCCCAGAATCGGACCGTAACCAGGGAGATCAACAAATAGCCGACCGAAAACCCGAAAAAGAACCAGGTGCCCCACGCCATGTGCTCCGGCGGGTACAGATACAAGTTCCAGAGCCGTGTGGCGCCGCCGCAGACGACGAGGAAGACGCAGACCACCGCCGGCCACTGCCTCCGCATGAAATCGGTCGATCTCATCAGGTCATTGACGAGGTCGTCGTGCCGCAGCGCGATGCGGCGGAGCGGCAACAGCGGCGTCGGGTCCGGCAGATCCGGGAAAGGACTGGGCGTCGAAAACCGCTCGGCCAGGTGCCGCCGCTTCAGATGGAAGAACGCCCAGGCACAGAACATCGCCGACATGAACACGGCGGGTAAGAGCGGCGAGGCCCCGCTGCTGAATTCGACACACCGATATAAGAAGAGGGCCCGGTCGGCCGTCAGGTCGAGGCTCAGCGGGTTTTCCATTCCCGGCTGGTCCAGCTCGGTTATCGCCCACCAGTACACGATAAACGGCAACGTCGCGCCGATCACAACACATCCGGACCGCCAGGACTGCCACAACCCCGGCCGCCGACTGAGATAAGCCTGCATTTTGTCCGGCAGCCACTGGGCGGATCGCCAGAACGGCGTTAACAGGCTGACGACAATGATGCTCACCGTCAACCAGCTAGACACTGCCGCGAGCGCCCGCACGACCGTCGTGCTGGCGGGAGCCCCCGCGTTGGCGATCGAGCACAACAGAGCCACGGGAACCGCCAGAATCAGCAGCGCGAGCAGGAAAGCACTGCGGTATAAGACCACCTCCAGCAGGTCCGTCCCCCTCAACGGGCCCGCCGTCTGCCAGAACACTAACCGCCAGTCGCCGATAATCGTCACGCCGCCGACGGCCGAGCCGAGCATCAACAACGTCCCCAGGCATAACAGGGCCGTGCCCGGAAACGGGAGGTCGATCCGCTTGATCAACTCCACCTGCTGATCGTCCGGGGGCCACATGTACTTGCGAATGGTTTCCTTGCCGGCGCCGTAGCTCTTATCGACCGTGAGCGGGACGAAATCACCGCCCGCTCCCACCATGGTGATCCACACCGGCGGCGTCATGGTGACCGACTTGGCGGAACTATCCATGAACAACGGTGCCCGATATTCGATCATGGCGTCCTGCTGGCCCCGCAGCGCCAGCACCGCGTTAAAATGCCCTTGCGCGTTGTTGTTCGCGAAGACGTATCGCAGCACCGGCCCGCCGGCCTGAGCCGTGACCGGCGCCGTCCATCGCTGGTTCTCCGGGACCAAGGGATAGGTCGTCGCCAGCAGCGTTCCTTTCAAGTGGTATGCGTACTCCGACAAGGTCAGGAGCGTGTCCGCCGTCGTGGTAAAAATCTGCACGTCCGGACAACGCTCTCGTACGGACGAGATCAGAAAGAGCTTGTCGCGCGGGTCGCTCGCCACGACGCCGACGAACCGTGCGTGCTCGCGCTCGATCGTCGACAGGATCTTTTTCAGGTTGTTTCCGATCACGGACGCCGTCGTGGCAGGATCCTGTGCCGGTAAGAGGTCACCGGAACTGCTGGCCTCCGACAGTCGGGGCACGAGCGAATCGGAGGCCGCGTAGCCCAGACGCTCCTCGATCCGCCGTTGTTCCCGGTCATAGAAGGTGCGGACGCGGGAGATGTGGATCGGAAAC
This sequence comes from Gemmataceae bacterium, assembly GCA_035494815.1. Taxonomy (GTDB): domain Bacteria; phylum Planctomycetota; class Planctomycetia; order Gemmatales; family Gemmataceae; genus DATJGQ01. Next base: position 3,215 of record DATJGQ010000441.1, on the reverse strand, counting down.
GGCAGTTCCAAGACGGGATGATCTCCCGACCACGAAGTCGTCGTCCCCGGGGCCCGCCCGCCGTTTCGCCGGGGCTTAATGGTCCCACGCCCGAAGCCGGTGTTCGATTCAACGAGCATCGCGATCGGCGCCCCCGCCCACGCCGACTTGTCGATGAATCGCCGCATCGACTGCAACAGGAAATTGGACGGCAGGACCGTGGCGTGAAATGTTAGCCAACGGTCCGTATCCGTCGGGGGGCACGCGCGGTGGAGCAGGAAGTCGTCGAGGTCCACGCTCGTTGCCGAGCCGGTGATGATCTGGAAGTGCCAGTGCTTGACCCTCTCATGCCAGAAATCGAGGGCCAGCCCCAACGAGTGCATGGACCCGGTGAAGTACGGGCCGGCGATCTGAATCGAGGTGTTCGATTGTGACCGCCCCCGGGCGGGGGGGTGCTTTCGAATATACTCGAGGGCGTTGCTGAAAGCCTTCTTATGAATTCCCGCCGTGGGGGTCTCTCCGACGAGGAAGACGATCAGCAATGGCCGCTCGCGCGATCGCCTGGACTCCTCATGATCCGTCGAACGGCGGAAGAGGAGAACCCCGGGCGCTTCTTCGCGAAGGTGTCTCGGCTCGACGCCGGCGGACACGTCGCCGTGGGCCGCGTTGCCTCGGACAGCCCCCTTTTTCGATCGCCGGTGCCATTCCGAGTCGGGCGGTTTGCGGTCCCACTCCCACGGCAACCAGGCACCGTCGAAGAGCCACTGATCCAATTCGAGAGCGCGCTGGGTGGAGTCCAGGATTTGATCGAACGCGTAGCCGAACTGTGAATCGATCGGATCGGGAACGGTCACAATCAGGTACTCGAAAGTGTGCATAGAGGCCCAGAGGCTGGCGTCGGCGTCGCCGGCGTGCGAGGCTCCGGTTAATTCCACAAGGAGGTGTTGGTGAAGCGGTTTGAGAGAATTGGCCGAGAGTGTGGCCAGCGAGATCGCCGCCGCGGTCGGGCCGACGTCGTCTTTCGAGCGCGCCGCGTCGGTGCGATCCGGGCCGGCCTTCTGGCCGCCGAGGGCCACGAACCCGACCAACGCCGTGAGCAACACCCAGATCGCGGGCGATCCGGAGCGCGGCTCCCCGGATGACGACGACTCAGTCATGGTGACGACCCATCCTTAGATCCGAGCAAATCGGAAAGAATCCATGGCCGTGAAAAAATGTGGGCGAAGACGGCGACCCGCGCGGTCGCCGACGTCCGTCAGCTGTTGGCCGTGCGATGACCGGTTCGACAGTGAGCAGTCCCCGTCTGATTAAGCACCGAAGTTCTGCAAACCGGACAAAAAAGCTGAGATTTCGTTCGCAACGGATAGAAGTTCAAGAGATTCGGCTCGGTGGCGTGCGATCGACGGCCGTCAGGGATCGGCATCGCTCGCGACCAGCGGTCCGGCCCGTCGGCAGGCGAGTCGGCGATCGGCCCGATCGGAAAAAAAGCAGTTGCCTTTTCCCTCGCCGCTTACGCTAATGACGGTTTACGACAGGCCCTTTTGCTGACGCCGAGTCCCCGCGGCGCGTGCAAGCCGTGGACTGCGGCGAGATAAGATGGCGGTCAAGAACTCCCTCAAGCGGTTTCGCAGGGAGGTGGGCGATGCCGGACACGAACGTCGGTCGGATCTGTACGAACTTCGAGCTCCTTTTGGCGCGGGCACGATCGGGCGACCCCGAGGCGCGGGGTCGGGTGCTCCAGCAGTTCTGGCTCGCCCTTCTGCACGACGCCCGACGGGACCTGCCCTACGATCTTCGGTCCAAGGGCGGCGGCTCCGACCTGGTGCAAGAAACCATGCTCGACGCCCATAAGGACTTCGCCCACTTCACCGGGCGGTCCGAGTGGGAGTTCCTGGCCTGGCTGCAATGTTTGCTGCAACACAACTTCTCAAACTTCATTCGGGCGTACCGCAATAAGGCAAAGCGCCAGGTCAGTCGCGAAGTGCCTCTCCCGACAGAGTGCGGTCGGCCGCATGACGACGGCCGGGGTGACGCGACCGACTCGCCGACCGGCACCGCCATCCGCCGCGAGTGGTCGGAACGTTTCCGCCGTGCCCTCGAACGGCTGCCGGGCGAGATCGGCGAACTCATCCGCATGAGGTTCGATGACCACCAGACCTACGCCGAAATCGGGGTCCGGTTGGACATGTCCGCCGAATCCGCACGCAAACTGCTCACCCGCACGCTTCGGTTGTTGGCCGAAGAACTTAGGGAGTGAGAGACCCGAACGGGACGCGACGCGTCGACGAGTTCGTTCCGCCCCGCCGAAAAGTCCAGGATCGTCTTGTCTCGGCCCGGGCGTTGTTTATACTCACCGGGCGGTTCGCCCTCCGCATCGCCAAGGCTGGGTTTCGTTAGGAGGGCCAACCCATGCAGCCACCTCGCATCCGATTCGCGGCAGTCTTCATCACCTTGTGGGCGACGTGCGGGTCGACGATGGCGCAGGTCGCCAGTCCGCTCTATTCATGGCCCGGCACAGGTGACACGGCGCAGTGGTTCCGGTCGTTCGGGACCAACACGGTCACGCTCGCCAACACGGTCCCGGGCGAATTGACGGTCACCGAGACGGGAACGGCCGGGTCGACGGTCGCGTGGTCTGACGATTTCAACCGGGTGCGCGAATCGCCCGCGGGTCCCAGCGGCGGACTGGACCTGACGGGCCTGACGTCCCTGCAATTCGACATCGGCCACAACGGCACGGGCAACATCCCCGTCCAGTTCTACGTGCAGGCGACGCCCGGCTCGACCTTCGTCGCGCTGGGGCCCGACGTGACGATCACGCCCGGGGTCAACACCTACACCGTCCCGATCAACGGGCTGACCCCCGACCAGCAGGTCTACATCCGGACGATCGGCGTCAACGTGCGGGACCACACCGCCCTGGGCAATGTCACCTGGACGCTCCGCGAGGTCCGCTCGGCCGGCGCGGGGCTGACGCAACGCACGCTGGCGTCGTTCAACGCCGGCACTGCCGAGGGCGGGCTGCAAGGCCTGATCGTGAACTTCGACAACGCCGCGGTGCAGGGGAACAACGGCGGGCAGAACCAGACCGGCCTGACCTTCAACCCCGCCGGCAGCGGCTCGGTGAGGTGGACCGACCTCGGCGGGGGCCCCGGCGCCGCCGTCAGTCTCGGCAACGGCACCGCCTGGAACGGCAACTCGTTCAACAACCGCACCACGGACCTGTCGAACTACGC
>DATJGQ010000440.1:0-3527 GCA_035494815.1 Gemmataceae bacterium | reverse complement strand
TCCGCGTCGCGGCTAAACGGAGTTTTCGACCCCGTCCACAAACCGCTTGCACTCCGGCAGCGCCTCTAAGAACACCCGCCCATACGCCTTCGTCAGCACCCGCGGATCGAACAGCACGACCATCCCCCGATCCGACGTCGTCCGGATCAACCGGCCGAAACCTTGCTTCAACTTGATGACCGCCTGCGGCACCTGATACTCCAGAAATGGATTCCCGCCCGCGGCGCGGACCGCGTCGAGCCGCGCCTCGATCAGCGGCCGGTCGGGTACGGCGAACGGCAGCTTCGTGATGATGACGTTGCTCAGCGCCTCGCCTTTGACGTCTACGCCCTGCCAGAACGTATCGACGCCGAACAGGACGGCTCGCTCGGTCTTGCGAAACTGCTCCACGAGCCGTGCCGCCGCCGCGCCGTCGCCTTGGCAGAGGAGCGTTAGTCCGTCGTAGGCGAATCGCCCGCGCAGCTCCCGCGCCGCACGTTCGAGGAACTGATAACTGGTGAACAGCACGAACGCCCGGCCGTCCGTCTTGCGGACGTATTCGGGGATTCTCGCGAGGACCCCGTCCTCGTACGCCTTCGGCTGAGCCGACGGGTCCGGCAAATCCCGGAACAGGTGCAATTCGACCTGCGAGCGGTAGTCGAACGGACTTCCGAGCAACCTCGCCCGGCAGTTTTCCAGGCCGAGCCTTCGCCGGGCGTGTTCGAAACCGTTCTCTCCGCCGGCGCTGAGCGTCGCGCTCGTCAGGATTACCGTCGGCACCTTCGCGTAAAGTTGCTGCCGCAGGGCGGGCCCGACTTCGATCGGCGCACAGGCCAGACTCACTCGCGGGGTCTGCCGGCCGGACTTCGCCTCGACCCAGTAGACCTGCCCCTCCATCTCCTGGCCGATCCACTGGTCAATCGCGAGGGCCAACGCGTCGCACCGCTGGGCGACGGCCGTAAACTCGATCTTCTCCTCGTCGGACGTCATCGGTGTGGCGAGCCGTTGTATGGTCGACGCAAGCTTGCGCAGTTCCTCCGACAGCGGGTTTGCCACGATATTCTGCTGACGGACACGGCCGTTACCGGCGCGCTGACTCGCCAGCCAATTGCCGACGTGGCCGAAGAACGTGATCGCGGCCTGCCGTGTCGCCTCCCATTGCCGTCTAGCCTCGTCGTCGCCGCGGAGCCCGAGCAGGCCTTTGCCGCGATGCGGGTTGTAAAGCTTGTTCAGTAGATAATCGACCCGCCCCTGGCTGATGTGCAGCCCGAGGTGATCGGCCGCGACGTCTTCGAGCGTGTGCGCCTCGTCGAAGATCACGACTTTGTAATCCGGCAAGAAGCCGGCGCCGACTTGTCGCAGGGCCAGATCGCTGAAAAACAGCGCGTGGTTGACGACGAGCAAGTGGGCCGCGTGAATGCCTTTGCGGGCTCGGAAATAATGGCAACGATCGTAGTCGCGACAGTCGCGGCCGAGGCAGTTGCCGGTGTCGCTTTCGACAAGGTCCCAAACGTTCGGCAACGGTTGGAAATCCAGGTCGCTGCGGCTGCCGTCGGTCGTGGCGCGCGACCATCGACCGATCCGCTGCAACTGTTCGATCGCGGTGGTTTCCGAGAGGAGCGACGGCGCCCGCTGCTGAGCGACCCGCAACCGCCGGAGGCTGACGTAGTTGCCGCGCCCTTTCACCAGCACCGCCCGAAACGCCGGCAGCACCGATTGCAGGAACGGAATGTCCTTGCGGATGAGTTGCTCTTGCAGCCCGATGGTGTGCGTGGAGACGACGACGCGGCAATCTTGTTCGCCGAGGGCCGCCTGAATCGCGGGGACGAGGTAGGCGAAACTCTTGCCGACGCCGGTGCCGGCCTCGACCATAAGGTGGCGGCGTTCGGCGATGGCATCCGCCACCGCGTCGGCCATCGCCACCTGCTGCGGCCGGGCTTCGAAATCGGTTAGCCGACGGGCGATCGCCCCTTCTGAGCCAAGGATACTCTCAACAGACATGCCGCCATTGTGGCGGGAGCGCCGGGCCCCGAACAAGGGGAGGTGCGGACCAGCAGGCTCATGGGACTTATGGGACTAATGGGACGTATGAGTCCCATTAGTCCCATAGGTCCCATCAGTCCCATGAAATCAGGTATTACCAATACCGCGCCTGCCAGAAGTCGCGCTGCGTCTTCGTGCGGCCGTACCACCAGTGGCCGTTCTCCCATTCCAGCTTGATCGCCCGATAGCCGAGCGGCACCTTCGGGAACGGATACATCGGCCCGATGAACGGGAACGACGAATACGGATACAGGTCCGGGTAGGCCACGCGCGAGTAGTTGTTATACGGGGCGTATGTCGGCCACGCGTAAGGCGGCATTGCCGGCGGCGCCAGGACGTGGGCGGGGCCACCGCCGTTGATCGGCATCGGGTCGATCGGGCCGCCGGGGCCGCCGGGAAGGATTCCGCCGCCGAGCGGGGTCGGCTCACCGAGTGGGGCCGGCGGCGCTAGGCCGTTGACCGGCAGCACACCGTCACGGACCTGGATCTGCTCGCGGACCTGGGTCACGCCGGGGGTCGCCTTGGCGACGCGGAGAATCTCGTCCCGCTGCGACGCGGCGCTGACGCTGCCGATCAGTTCGACGACGCCGTTCTGGCTGGCGATATCCACCTCATAGCCGCGCAATTGCAACTCCGCGAGCCGCTGGGCGACATGATCGGCGAGCTGCTGATCGAGGCTGACGACGGCCTGGGGCGCGATCGGGTCGAGCGGAAGCCGGGCGGGTTCCGCGGCGGCGCCCAGTTGGGCCAGCCAGAGGCCGGTCGCGGCGGCAGCCCGGATGGGGAGACGAGATATCACGACATCCTCCTTGACGATTCGAGACGCATGGACCTTGCGACGGGCAACTCTGTACCTCGAAATCCGTCCCGTCAAGCGAATCGACCGCGATCCCACTCCGCCGAACCCGGTACCGCCGCGGCACGACCCCATCCCGCGAACGACTTTCGGCGACCGGTACAAACTGCCCGACTGTGGCCGCCGGCGCGAACGTTGACGGCCGAAAACTGTCTCCCTAAGATGCCCGGGTTACACCGGTTCTGACGCGCCCGTAGCTCAACTGGATAGAGCATCTGACTACGGATCAGAAGGTTGGGGGTTCGAATCCCTCCGGGCGTACTGCCGAAAAGTAACACGCGGCACTCGGTTGCGGCGTTCTTGCGTTGCGGCCACCTGGCCCTTGCACTCGCTTTTGTAGCCAGACTGTAGCCAATCTCATCCGGTCCTACGGAACAGCCGGTCGAGCTTCGCCGCCGCCTCCTTCTGAAGTGTCGGGGCGACGTGGGAGTACGTGCCGAGCGTAATGCTGATGTTGCTGTGGCCCAGTCGCTCTTGCACAACCTTTGGGTGAACCCCGAGACCCAGCAGGAGCGTCGCGCTCGTATGCCGCAGGTCGTGAAACCGGCGCACAGGGACGCCCGCCCGCCGGATCAGTGGCCGGAACACATTACGGAGGAAGTTGCTCTTCCGAAGCCACCCACCGAAAGTGTCGCAGAACACCGGCCCG
>DATJGQ010000439.1:0-13055 GCA_035494815.1 Gemmataceae bacterium | reverse complement strand
CTGCGGAGCGATTCCCAGGGTAAGACGCTCGCGCTCGCGCTGTTGCAAATGCCGCTCGACCCGTCGCCCGCCGACGTGACCGCGATGACGAGACCAAACGAACCATGACTGCCGATCTCGTTCTCTACGAGCACCGCCGGGCGGCGGCCGTGCTGACCATGAACCGCGCGGACAAGCGGAACGCCCTCAGCCGCGGGTTGATCGCGGCGCTGACCGACGCATTCCGCCGGGCGCAGGATGATACGGCCGCGCGGTGCGTTCTGCTCACCGGCGCGGGCCCGGCATTTTGTGCCGGCATGGATCTGGGCGAGTTGTCGCAGACGATCGACGCCCCCGATCGCGGCGAGATCTGGGAATCCGCCCTGAACCTCGCGAAGCTGTTCGACCTCATCTACAGTTTGCCCAAACCGACGATAGCGGTCGTCAACGGCCCGGCAGTCGCGGGCGGGGCGGGTCTTGTTTCCGTGTGTGACCTGGCCATGGCGGCAGCGGAAGCGAAATTCGGCTACCCCGAGGTCCGCCGAGGGCTGGTCGCGGCGATGGTCATGCCACATCTGCTGCGACACGTCGGTGAGCGGCTGGCCCGCTGGCTGCTCCTCAGCGGTGAACTGATCGACGCGGAGGCGGCGGTCCGCTGCGGGTTGATCAACGCCGTCGTGCCCGCGGATCGGTTGCAAGCGGAGTCCGACGCGTGGGTGCGTTCGCTCGCCGCCGGCGGGCCGGAGGCGCTCCGGAACACCAAGGACATCCTGCATCGCCTCTCGCACCAGGCGATGTCGATCGAACAGGCGGCGCAGGCGAGTGCCACGCCGCGGCTGAACGACGAGTGCCGGGCCGGCCTGAAAGCGTTCTTCGCCAAGCGACCGGCGCCGTGGGAACCGTCAACGCCATGATCGATTCGACCTGGCGACCGCCCGTCCTGGAAACGCCGCGACTGCGACTGCGGCCGTTCGCGGACTCCGACGCCGAGGCGCTTTTGCCGATCGCGTCGAACCCGAACGTCACCCGCTACACGCTCTGGGACGCTCATCGGACGCTCGACGACTGTCACACTTTTTTGCGCGATTACGCCGCGGCGAACTATCTGGCCGGCGTACCGGACCCGTACGCCATCGTGCTGAAGGAGAACGGCAGCCTGATCGGGGCGGTCGGGGCGCATTGGGCGTCGGAGAAGAACAAATGCCTCGAGTTCGGTTTTTGGCTCGCCGAGCCGTACTGGGGCCGGGGCCTGACGCCCGAGGCGGCGCGGGCGTTGTTGCAGCATCTGTTCGCCGCCTATGACGTCGAGCGCGTGCAGGCGCACTGTGTGACTGAGAATGTGGCGAGCGGTCGCGTGCTGGAAAAGCTCGGACTCACTTACGAGGGAACGCACCGGTCCGCGCTGTTCCACCGCGGGCGGTTTTGGGACATCCGGATGTACGCGACGTTGCGGAACGAGTGGACGGCATGACTTACCAGTCCGAAGCGCAAGCGAGGGAGGCGTGTCATGCAATGACACGCCTCCCTCGCTCGCGCTTCGGGCTGGTCGGTGATCGAAGCGCGGAATCAGTAGGTGAAATTCAACCCCATCGTCAGCGCGTTCACATAGAAGTCGGTCCCCTTGATGCCGCCGGCCGGCCGCGCGGCGACCACGCCCGGCCCCGACGGCAACGGCAGACCCGCCGGGTCGAGCACGCGGTCGATGTTGTCGCCCGGCCGGACGACGCTGCTGATGTACAGGAAGTCGTAACCCATAAAGACGCTCGCGTGCTTCGTCATCTGATACGCGACCTGGATCGACGACGCCGGCGCGACCGCGAACCGGTCCCGCGTTTCTTGGCCGTAATTGCTCGGCAACACGAGCTGCCCACCGAGCACCGTTATCGGCGCCGGGCCGAAGCCGAAGAAGCTCGTCGAGCCGAGCCGCGTGATCGACTCGTGCGTCCCCCCAAGGGCCAATTTGCTGACGCTCGTCAACGACAGCGGGCCGCGTGTGATCGTCCAGCGGGCGCCGACCTGGCCGCCGTAGAACTGGTTGCGGCACTCGAACGCGTCCACCTCGTTTGCGGCGAGCGGGGTGCCCAAGAGCGACGACGACTCGTTGATGGTCAGCGTTTCGAGCAGGTCGATGTAACGGAAGCCAGCCAGCAGATCGATCCGGGACTGGCAATGGTCGCGCCAGTTGCGGACGAGGTTGCCCTCCGCGCCCCAGAGCCGGCTGCTGGCGGTGGCGATCACGCCGCCCGACTGTACGCCGGGTTGGGCGACCACGAAAACGTCCTCGCCCGGCGGCGGCAGGGTCGTGTCGACGAGCGGCCGGGCGATGACGACCGTGCTGTTCGGGCCGCCGTCGCCGAAGGCGTTGAACAGGTTCGCGCGGCGTTCGAGCAGGAAGCCGCTCGCCTCGACGCCGATCGTCGCCTTGTTGTCAAGCCAGTAGCCGACGGTCGCGCGGGCGCCGTTGAAAGTGCCGAAGTCGATGTCCCGACCGCCGTAGAGCACGGAGATAATTCCGGGCGCCCCGAGGACGCCGAGGTTCTGGGCCGTCCCCGAGGTGACTAACGGCGTCGGGTTCGGGCCGTCCTTGAACCAGGCGAGCAGAAAGGCGACGTCGCCGTAGAACCGCGGTAAACGCTGACAAACGTCGCACGGATTCGGCAGGCAATCGACGCCCGGTCGCAATCCCGTCGAACCGCCGTCGGCGACGATGCCGTCCGATACCGTTTCCGTCGTCGCGGTCGTCGGCGTGCCGGGAACGGGTAGAAGGGCCGGCGTCGAGTGGCCGTTCGCGATCGTGTCGCCGGGGGCACCGTCGGGGAGACGAGCGGGCTCCTGGCCCCACACCGAACCCGCTACCCATGCGGCCGTCACGGCCGTAAAGACAAGCCGACGCATGGCAGACTCCTTCCGCGGTTGCGGTTCAACCCGGTTTCCCGGTCTTCCCATCGGCCTCATTGCCGGCGTTCGTCAACTCTCCGGAACGACCGGCACGCGCCAAAGCCCGCGAGCCTCCGGCGCATCCGCAACGGTCGGAGTGACCGGAAAAACCCGTCGGATCATGACTGTCGCAGTGATTTCCGAAAATCAGGATTGACACGGTGCGGTTTTCGGCTAATCTTTACTGAGATTCAATCTCAATAGCACAACGTGTCGATAGAGATACCGTGAACGCCTCCCTCCTGCCGCTTGAACTGCTCGGCCCCGGCGAATGGGGTGAAGTCCACGACGTATGCGGGGAGCCCGCCTGGATCGGTCGATTGGCCGAGCTCGGCATCCGCTCGGGTTGCCAGTTGCAGGTGTTGCAGCCGGGCAGTCCGTGCCTTCTCAGCGTGGGTGGCTGCCGGTTGAGCCTCCGCGGCGAATGCGCCTGTCAGGTTTTCGTTCGCCCGCTCGCGCGATCCGCCTGATGCCCCGCCTCGATCAACTCCCCGCCGGCACCCGCGCCCGCATTGCGTCCATTGGGGGCGACGCCGCCGTGGTTCAAAGGCTTATGGAGTTGGGCGTCCTTGAAGGAGAAGAAGTTGAGGTCGTCGGTTTCGCACCGCTCGGCGACCCGATGGAAGTTCGGCTGGCCGATACGCGGCTGAGCCTGCGACGGCACGAAGCGGCCGGCATCGCCGTCGATCGAATTGCCTGAGTCATGCTCACCCGGACTCTCACTGTCGCCCTCGTCGGCAATCCCAATACCGGCAAGACGACACTGTTTAACGCGCTGTCCGGCCTGCGCCATCGCGTGGGCAACTATCCCGGCGTGACGGTCGAGATGAAGAAAGGCCGGGCCGGCCGCGGCGACCGCACGTTCGAATTGATCGACCTACCCGGCACGTACAGTTTGGCAGCCCGGTCGCCCGACGAGATGGTGGCGGTCGATTTGCTACTCGGCCAGTGCCCGGGCGAACCGCGGCCGGATGTCGTTCTTGCGATCGTGGACGCGTCAAATCTGGATCGCCATCTTTACCTCGTCACACAATTGCTCGATCTTGGCCTGCCGGTCGTCGTTGCACTGAACATGACAGACGTGGCCGCAAGTCACGGCATCACGATCGACGCAGCCAAATTGAGCGAGCGGATCGGCCTGCCCGTCGTACCGATTCAGGCGAACAAGGGTCGTGGCGTGGCCCAACTGGCCGACGTCATCTGGCAGGCGGCCGAACGAGAACGGTCGCAGGCAAAACCGCAATTCCCCGAGCCGTTCGAGCGGGAAGTCACGGCGCTGGCCGAGACGCTCGGCGACGTCGTCCCGCCGTTCCTCCTGCGCCGCCTGCTGCTGGACGTCGGCGGGCACACGGAGCGGCGGCTCGGCGAACAGTTCGGCCCGGGGATCAAAGACCGCGTCGCGGCAGCCCGACAGCGACTCGCGGCCGCCGGTTGTCCCGTGCCCGCCGTCGAAGCGAGGAGCCGCTACGCCTGGATTCGTGCCGCAACGGCCGGCTGCGTCACCCGTCCGGCGGTGCGGCCCGTCACTTGGACCGACCGCCTCGACAGCGTGCTGACGCACAAATTCTGGGGGACGCTCGTCTTTCTCGTTCTGATGTTCGTCGTCTTCCAGTCGATCTTCACCTGGGCGCGGCCGCTCATGAAATTGATCGGCGCGGGCCAGGACGCGGCTATCGCCTCACTTCAGGGCGTACTCCAGCCCGGGCCGTTGACGAGCCTGCTGACCGACGGCGTGATCAAAGGCGTCGGCGGGGTCGTCATGTTCCTGCCGCAGATTCTCATTCTGTTCGCATTCATCGCGATGCTCGAAGACTGCGGCTACATGGCCCGCGCGGCATTCCTGATGGACAAGCTCATGGCCCGCTGCGGGCTGAGCGGCAAATCGTTCATCCCGCTTCTTTCGTCCGTCGCCTGTGCGGTGCCGGGGATCATGGCGACGCGCGTGATCGAAAACCGCCGTGACCGGCTGGCGACGATCCTGGTCGCCCCGCTGATGAGCTGCTCGGCACGTCTACCGGTGTACATCCTTTTGATCGGCGCCTTCTTGACCGAAGGCCGGCCGTGGTGGGTGCCGGGGCTGACGATGTTCGCAATGTATGCGATCGGTCTGGTGGTCGCGCCGATGGTCGCTCTGCTGCTGAAGCGGACGCTCTTACGCGGCGAGACGCCCGTCTTCGTGATGGAAATGCCGAGTTACAAGATGCCCAGCGCGCGGACCGTGCTGCGACGAATGGGCGACGCCGGCTGGGCGTTCGTCCGCCGGGCGGGGACGCTGATTCTGGCGAGCATGATCCTGGTCTGGGCGTTGCTCTACGTCCCGTGGTGGGACGCACAGGGACGACGATACGAAGATCGGATCGCGGCCGTCGGGGTCGATTCAGGCGAGGCCAAGGCGATTAACGCCGAGTGGAAGCGCGACAGTCTTTTGGGCCGCGTCGGCCGCGCGATCGAACCGGCGGTGCGGCCGCTCGGCTGGGACTGGCGCGTCGGCGTCGCCGCGCTGGCGAGCTTCCCCGCCCGCGAAGTCGTCGTCGGCACGCTTGGAATCATCTACCAGCAGGGCGAGGTCGATACCGACGAGATCCGCGAGGCCGCCTGGGGCGCGATCGGCGAAACCGGCCTCGGCAAAGCCCTTCGCGCCGCCCGCTGGGACGACGAGCCGCAGCGGGCTGTCTTTACCATTCCCGCGGTGTTGTCGCTGCTCGTATTCTTCGCGTTGTGCTGCCAATGTGCGAGTACGCTCGCGGTCATCAAGCGCGAAACCGGCTCGTGGCGGTGGCCGCTCTTGACGTTCACCTACATGACCGCGCTGGCGTATCTCGCGGCGCTCGTGGTGTATCAGGTCGGCAGCCGGATCGCGTGACGGGAGGGCGGCGGTGCCGAACGAGTGGCGGTCTGTCGAGCACGCGTTGGAATACTCTTGAGCGGCCACAAAGAGGGCTGACGTGTGGAATGGCAATGGGGTCTCGTGCTGGCGTGCGTGGTCGTCGCGATGGCGTACATCGTCCGCGCGACTTGGCGCACCTGGCATCCCAAGCCCGGGGGCTGCGGCGGCGGGTGTGGGTGCAGGTCGGAGACGCCGGCCGGGACGGAAGCGTTCGTGGACTCAGAGCAAATCGGGATACTGCGTCGTTGAAATGAACAATCTGTCAGAGCCGCGACCGTCAGGGAGCCGGCGCCCCCCGCTCCCTGACGGTCGCGGCTCTGAAGGAATGCGTGTCTCAACGAACGCGCATCACGCCTGACGCAGGCATTGCCACACTTCTTTGAATGTCAATTCCTTGCCCGTCATCATGATGCCGGCGGCGAAGATCTTCCCGGCCGCCCGCCGCAGGAGGCTAATCGCAGCGATCAGGAATGTCACCGACAGCATCGCCTCCCACGGCTGCACCTCGCTGAGCACGATGCGGGCGGTCAGCACCGTTGACGACGTCCCCGGCATCAGGGCGAGGATCCGCATCACCGGCGAGTCCGGCGTTTGCAACCCGGGGAATCCCATGCCGACGAACAGGACCGGCAGGAACATCAGGCTGGACCGCGACGACGAGTTCGGGTCATTGATCGTCACGGCCACCGCGGCGAAGAAGCAGTTCCAGAAGAAGATGCCGAGCACGGCGAGAATCCCAAAGACGAGCAGGTTGCCGGGCCGGATCGCCGTCACCGGCATGGTGTACTCCACCCCCGCCAGCCGAAGTAATCCGAGAAAGATGCACAGGGCCATGCCGTAGGTCAAAAGCGAGCCGAACGCCGCCGCGGTCAGGCCCAGGAGTTTGCCGTCGATCCACGTTTGCGGCGAGATCGCGGCGACGACCTGCTCGGTGACTCGTAGCTGCTTCTCCCCGGTGATCCCGGAAAAGAACGACGCCATTCCGAGAAACACCCCGAGGGTTGTGAGCCCGACGAAGGCGGCGCCGGCCCATTTCTCGGCCCGGCTGGTCGCCTTGCGGCCGGCGGTGTGATAGATCACGTCGACCGGCAGCGGGGCGAACGCCTCCTGGATTTGTGCCTCGTCGATCGCTGTATCTTTGAGCCTCGACTGGACGCGCGCAGCCGACAGCGCTGTCTGCAACTCCTTGATCCAGACCGGGTCCTTGGCGACGACGAGGTCGGCCTTTTGTGTGCCGTGCAGGATCAGCAGACCGTCCAATTCCCGGCGGCCGACGGCGACACGCAGGTCTTCCTCGTCGGCCGAGTCCTGCAGCGACAGTCGAATCCGGCTGGTAGGTTCGAGCACAATCCGCGGCAGCGCGTCGGAATTGATCACCGCGACCTTGATCTCGCCCGACGTCAGGACCAGCCACTGCACGCCGAACCCGAGCAGACCGGCGACGAACGACAGCGCCAGCGAGAGGATCTGGTCCCGGACCCGGTAGAACCGGCGGAACTCCCACAGCGCGACCTGGAAGACCATGTGCCAGGAGTGCATCTTCAGTCCGTGCCTTTCCCGGCCTGTCCGTTGCCGAGGGCCTGGACGTAGATGTCGTGCAGGCTCAGCCGTTCGGAGTGAACTTCGATCACGTCCAGCCGCGTGCCGGCCTGGACGAGCAGGTCGCTGAGCGTCGCGCCGTCACGGAGGAGCAAGACCAGGTGCCCGTCGCCGTTCGTCTCGACGCCGGCGACCGCGGGGTGGTCGGCGAGTGCGACCGGGTCGGGCGTGCCGCGCACCTTTAGACCGAGCCGCGTGACCCCCGACGTCCGTCGCCGCATCTGGTCCACGGTGCCGGCGAGCACTTCGCGGCCGTGGTGCATGAGCAGGACGCGATCGGCTAGCTTCTCGACCAGCTGCAGCTGATGGGCACTCAACAGGATCGTCATCCCTTCGTCGCGCAGGCCGCGGATGAGTTGCGAGAAGAAATCCTGGTTAATCGGGTCCAGCCCGCTAAACGGCTCGTCGAGGACGGCGAACGCCGGCCCGTGCAGAATCGCGGCGATGAACTGCACCTTTTGCTGGTTGCCCTTCGACAGGTTATCGAGCTTCTCGCGACTGCGGCCGCCGAGACCCATCCGCTCCAGCCATGCTGCCGCCGCCCGCCGGGCGTCGGATTGCCGCATGCCGCGAAGGATGCCGAAATACGTCAGCGTCCGGCCGATGGCAATGTCCTTGTAGAGGCCGCGGTCTTCGGGCAGATAGCCGAGGTCGGCCGGACGCGGTTCGGCGGGGACGTCGCCGTTGATGCGGTAGGTGATCGAGCCCGCGTCGGGCTTGAGGATGCCGAGGAGCAACCGGATCAGCGTGGTCTTGCCGGCGCCGTTCGGGCCGAGCAGGGCGAAGATCTCGCCCCGGCGGACCTCGAACGAGACGCCGCCGACGGCCTTGACTGCGGCAAACGTCTTCGTCACATCCTGGACGGTAAGGATGCTCATAACACTAACGATACTACATCTTTGCGGGATAGGCCGGGTGCACGGGTCCTTCAGAGCCGCGACCGTCAGGGAGCGGGCGCCGTGTCCCCCGCTCCCTAACGGTCGCGGATCTGAAGTTGCTTGCGACTCATGGTTTCGGGCAGTAGCTTACAGACTCGCGCCGTCGCACCGACCTCATAGGAGTCACCGCTATGCACTCGCGAAGTTCCTTGCTCATCGCCGCCCTAATGGCATTCGCCACATCCCCGGCGGCGCGTGCCGACGTCAAGCCGCACCCGCTGTTCAGCGACCACATGGTCCTGCAGCGCGACGTGCCCATTCCCGTCTGGGGCACCGCCGAGCCCGGCGAGCAGGTGGGCGTCTCGATCAAAGGCAGCGGGCAGTCTTCGGCCTCCCCGAGCGTGTCGGCGAACGCCGACGGCACTTGGAAAGTGCAACTGTCGAAGCTCCCGGCGGGGGGCCCATACGAACTCACGATCAAGGGCAAGAATACGGTGACGATCAAGGACGTGCTGATCGGCGAGGTTTGGATCTGCTCGGGTCAATCGAACATGGAATGGCAGCTGCGCAACTCGTTCGAATCGGCGAAGGCCATCGAGGCAGCCAACCATCCGATGCTGCGGCTGTTCACCGTCCGGAAGACGGCCGCCGGGAGCCCCCAAACGACGGTGCCGGTGAACACCGACCAACGGGTCGGTCAGTGGCAAGAGTGCACCTCGGAGACGGTCCCCGGGTTCTCGGCCGTCGCCTACTACTTCGGCCGCGACTTGCAGAAGGCACTCGGCGTACCGGTCGGCCTGATCCATACCTCGTGGGGCGGCACGCCGGCCCAGGCCTGGACGAGCAAGGAGGCACTCAACGCTGTGACCGATCTCAAGTACTACCCCGAGAAGGCGCAGCCGCAGTACGAATACGACGTCGCCCGCTACGAATTCGGGCAAGCCCAGCACAAGATGAATGTCGCCAAGGCCAAACTTGACGGCCAGCCGGAGCCCAAGGCGCCGCCGCAGCTCCGCGTACGGCCCCAACCCCCGGACCGGAATCCGAACGCGCCGAGCAGTCTCTACAACGCCATGATCGCCCCGCTGCTCAACTACCCGATCAAGGGCGCGATCTGGTACCAGGGCGAATCGAACGCCGGCAAGGCGCATGAATACCGCACGCTCTTCGCAACCATGATCAAGGACTGGCGGGACCGCTGGCACCTCGGCGATTTTCCGTTCCTGTGCGTGCAACTCGCGCCTTTCGACCGCGTGCAGGGCAACACCTGGCCGGAGCTGCGCGAAGCGCAACTGCTAGCAACTCAGACGCTCCCGAACGTCGGCATGGCCGTCATCACCGACGTCGGGGAGCGAGCCGACATCCATCCGAAGAAGAAAGAACCGGTCGGCGCCCGCCTGGCTCTCCTGGCCCGCAAGATCGCATACGGCGAAAAGATCACGGCGATGGGGCCGGTGTACAAGTCGATGAAGACCGAGGGGAACCGCGCGGTGTTGAGCTTCGATAACGTCGGGATCGGCCTGGAGGCCCGCGACGGCAAGCTCACTGGCTTCGAGATCGCGGGCGCCGACAAGCAGTTCCATCCCGCCGAAGCGGAGATCCGCGGTGAGACAGTCGTCGTGTACAGCGACAAGGTCGAATCGCCGGTCGCGGTGCGGTACGGTTGGCAGAATTACCCCCAAGTGAATCTCTGGAACAAGGACGGCCTGCCGGCGACGCCGTTCCGCACGGACGATTGGCCGGGCATCACCTGGCCGAAGACGACCGCGGCGGTACAGCGGTAACAATTACAATCGCGTTTTCCGATGCAAGTATTCGCGCGCGGCCCGTTCCCGCAATGATTGGGGGCGGGCCGCGCGAGTTTTGGCGCGAGGGAGCAGGACATGCCACTCGAACCGGGCCGCTACGTCCACATGCCGCTGGCGGAGTTGGTCCGCGACCTGGAGTCCGCTGACCCGCGCGACGTGCCGCTCCCGAATTCCAGAAACATCGAACTTCACGGGCCCGGCTTACGGGCCGAAGACAAGACCGAGTCGCTCGCCTATCGCGGTGACAACGTCACGACGCTCGTCAACGACACGCGCCTCCCCGATGCCCACCCGGACATCGAAATCCCCGGCGTTGTGCTGGAACATTTTCTCGGCGGCGGGGCTCAGGGCTGGGTCTATGCCGGCCGTGTCCGAACCACCAATAAGATCGTCGCCGTCAAAATCCTCGCCCGCGGTCGTGACGAAAACCTGGCGTGGGGCGCCCGTGAGGCCCTTTTGTGTGCGCGCGTCCGCCATCGCAACGTCCTCCGCGTGTTGCGGGCGCAGCCGGTGGGCGAGTTCTGGGTCGTGCTGATGGAGTTGGTCCAGGGGGAAGAGTTGCGCCGCGGGACGCTGTCCGGGACGGAAGCGCGTGTTTGTTTCGGCGCGCTGGCGGACGCGCTACTCGCCCTCGCTCGATCGCGGCTCGTCCACCGCGACATCAAACCGGCGAATGTCATCCTGAGAAGGCCGGACCGCTCGCCGGTCCTCATCGACTTCGGCCTGGCGGTCGATCTCGCCGAGCAGGGCCGGAATCCCGCGGAACTTTCCGGGACGCCCTTTTACATGGCCCCCGAGGCGTGGCGCGACGCCCCGCCGGACCCGGCCTGGGACGCCTACGCGCTCGGCGTGACCGCCGCGGTCGTACTCGTCGGACCGCCCGCCATGGGTCGCGACCTGCCGACGCTGCGGCGTGCGAAGTTGAGCGGCGATTTCGAGCGGCTGATCAGGGACGGTCTCGACCAGGTCGGCGACGCGGAGATGCGTCAATGGGTGAACCGGCTGATCGCGCCGGAGCCGAAGGAACGCCAGAACGCGCTTGACATCGCACGAGCCTGGGTGGCCGCTTAGACACCTTTCCTACCAGCCCGAAGCGCAAGCGAGGGATGAAAGCCTCACCCCTCGCTCGCGCGTCGGGCTCATTGGTCCATGACAAATCCGTCGAAGCGGATCAATTCCATCGCCCCTTTGCCTTTCACCTCGACCACGCCGCGGGACGTGCCGCGGCCGATGTCGGCGACCTGCTGCCACGCTTCGCGGCTGAGCGTGATCGCGTCCGGCTCGCCATGGCTTTCGAGCCGCGCGGCCGTGTTGACCGTGGCGCCCCAGACGTCGAACAGGTACTGCCGGCTACCGACGACGCCGCCCATCAACGGCCCGACGTGCACGCCCACCCGCACCTGCCAGTGCGGCGGCAGGCCCCGCGCGGCCGCGATAATCCCCTGCCCACAACGGATGCACGAAACCACCGGGTTCGGCGCCGGCCGCAATAGTCCCGCCGCGGCCATGAACGCGTCGCCGATGGTTTTGATCTTTTGCACGCCAGACGCCAGCGCGGCCTCCTCGAACCGTTCGACGAGCCGCTGAAGATGTGACACCACTTCTTCGGCCGAATGCGTGTCGCAGTACGGTGTGAAGCCGACCACATCGGCGAACAGCACTGCGACGCTTTCGTACCGCCGCGGCGCGACTCGGCCGCTGAGCTGCAACTCGTGAATCGCCTCGGCCGGCAGGATGACGTGCAGGAGCGCGTCGGCTCGCTCTTTCTCCGTTTTGATCCTTCGCAGGTAGTCCTGCTCGCGATCGAGCAGCCGCTTGCGCTCGAGCAGCGCGTCGATGCGGGCCTTGAGAATCACGCTGTTGTACGGCCGCGGCAGAAAGTCGTCGGCGCCGGCCTCGAGGCAGCGGGCGACGCTCTCGATCTCGGTCAGTGCGGAGATCATGATGACGGGCAGGTGACGCAGCCGGTCGTTGGCCCGCAATCGGCACAGCACCTCCAGCCCGCTCATCTCCGGCATGAGCACGTCGAGCAGGACGACGTCGAAGTCCTCGGACTGGAGACGGTCGAGAGCGGCCGGGCCGTTCGCCGCTTCCGCGACCTCGTGTCCCTGGCGCCGCAGCCGGCGGCCCAGAACGTCGCGGTTGAAGGCGTTGTCGTCCACGATCAGGAGCCGCCCCGGCGCGATCGGCGGATGGGTCGCGGGCGACGTGTCCACCCACGCGCGGACCGCTGACGGCATGTCCCCGCCGGACGGAGTCGAGGCCGGCGGCGGGCCGAACTCACGCAGGGCGTCCAGCCGCGCGAGCAGTTCCCGCCCCACCGCCCGTAACTGCTCCAAGTCCGAGCGATGCCGGTCGACCGCGGGGGCGTCGGTCGCGTCCGCCTCGTCCAGCCAGAGATCACAATAACCGAGGATCTGGTGCAGCGGCGTGCGGGCGTCGTGCCGCCGGCGGGCCGTCTCCTCGGGCCTTGGCGGCGGCGACCGCACCAGACTGCGGGTCAGGTCAACGACCAGGTCGTCCAGATGATTGACGACCGCGTGAATGGTGTGGAGGTCCGCGACGAGGGCGGGGGGTTCCGCCGGCCGGACGTCCTCGAGCATCATGCCGGCGAGTTCGCGGATGGCGTGGACGGGGGCGATCAGTTCTTGCTGAAGGTCGGCCAACCAGGCGGCGGCGGCGCGGTCCTGCGGCCCACCGCCCGCCGGCGGGTCAACCGGCGCCGGGACGGTCATGGGCGGCCCTTCGCTCGACGAGCGCCTCGATCTTCCCCAACAGCCGAGGCAGGTCTTCGATCGGCTTGGGTTCGTAATCGTCGCAGCCGGCTTCGATCGTCTTCTCGCGGTCGCCGGCCATCGCCTGTGCCGTCAGGGCGATCACCGGGATGGCGGCGGTGGCGGGGTCGGAGCGGATCCGCCGCGTCGCTTCGAGCCCGTCGAAGTCGGGCAGGCCGACGTCCATGAGGAT
>DATJGQ010000438.1:0-9180 GCA_035494815.1 Gemmataceae bacterium | reverse complement strand
CACCGCCCGCAGTCGAACCTGATCCCGCGGCCGCGCCGCCACTGCCGCCACCGGAAGTCCGCGACGCCAGGTACACCGAGATCGGTTCGATTTCACTTTCGGGGATATTGGCGTCCCGCTTGCCCGCCATGCGGCGGACGGTCGTCCGCCAGCCGGCCAGGTCCTTGGTCCGCTCCAGCGATCGCGCGGCATCATGGCATTTCGTGCAACTCCGCTCGAAAGCCGCCTGACCGGCGGTGACGACGGCCTGATCGAACTGTTGGTTCTGCCCCGAGTTGCCGCCGCCCGCCGGTTTGTTTCCCTGCGTCTGGGATTCGTTTGGCTTCGCTTGGTTGCCGGTATCGTCACCCGTTTTTGGCTTATCCTGCGCCGGCTGGGGAGGCTGAAGTTGCTCGGGCGGCGATTGTTCGGCCAGTTCGTCCGCCCGGCTGTACGCGCTGATCCCGGCGCACAAGCTGAGGACCAGCAATACGCGACAAGGCCATGGCCGCTTAAGGCGCACGATCATCTTGCCTAGTCCTCGCATTTTGACAGCCGCGAAATGCATTGGGCGACGCGTCGCGGACGGTTGAGAGACTTATCGGCAAAATCGATACATTCCCTCCAATCCGGATTTCCCTCCGGGCTACCCAGCAGGGTGACGCACGCACCGACGGCGCGGACTGCGAGCGCCGCTGGAACGTCAGCTAGGCGAATCCTATTTGCAGCAAGGGAGTTAGAGTCGACTGCCGGAAGGCAGCGCGGCGTCGCGGCGTTCACGTGGGGCCCCAACATACGGTACCCACGCCCGGGCGATGCGGTCATGCCTGGGCGCTGCATGCCGTCGAGCCGCGACGCTGGCGCGACGGAACGACCCAGTTTACCACACCTCAGGTCCGCCGCCAGCTCGCCGGCCGGCATTTTCCGGGCGGTCAGCACGGGCACGCCAGTTGCCGCAATACCTTGTATTCGCGGGTGGACGGCCCGCGATTACAACCCGGAATGTGAAAAGGAGCGAGCCATGGCACAGACGAACGGCAAGAACCCAATCAGCGACCTCATGTTCGACTGGGTGACGGTCCTCCACTCCAAGGCGGAAGGGTTGCACGCCTACGAGAAGTACATCAAAGACGCGGAGAAAGAAAACGCGACGGAGTGCGTCCAGATGTTCCGCCGACTGCACGACCAGGACGCGAAGATGGTGCAGGAAGTACGCGATCACCTGACGTCAATGATGAGTAAGCAGGGCCAGGGCGGCAAGACGATGGCCGGGGCGGGGCGATGATGGCGTGGACAAAACGTCAATCAGAGCCGGAAGCGTAAGCGACGGCCCGCTTCCAAATGACCGTCGCTCACGCTTCCGGCTCTGACTCCTGTTCGGACGGGCGGAACATCACGACGCCCAACGGCGGGACCGTGAGATTCAGCGAAAACTCCCGCCCATGGTGGGCGATCGCCTCTGCCGCGACACCCCCGTAATTCCCCTGACCGCTGCCGCCGTAGATCGGAGCGTCGCTGTTCAGCACTTCGTCCCACCGCCCGCCGCGCGGGACCCCGACCCGGTAATCGTGTCGGGGCACCGGCGTGAAGTTGAAGACCGCGAGAATCATCTCCTCGGGATTGCGGCCCTTGCGAATCAGGCTGACGATACTCGTCTGCCAGTCGCAGCAGTCCACCCATTCGAATCCGGCCGGATCGCAGTCGTGCTGATGCAGCGCCGGCGTGCCGCGATAAATCGTGTTGAGATCACGAACCCAGCGCTGGATGCCCTGATGCGGCTCCCATTGCAGCAGATGCCAGTCGACGCTCGAGTCGTGGTGCCACTCTTGCCACTGGCCGATCTCGCCGCCCATGAACAGCAGCTTTTTGCCGGGTTGAGCGTATTGCCAGCCATAGAGCAGCCGCAAGTTGGCGAACTTCTGCCAGTCATCGCCGGGCATCTTCGCCAGCAAAGCTCCCTTCCCGTGCACGACCTCGTCGTGCGACAGGGGCAGCATGTAGTTCTCGGTGAACGCGTAGAGCATCCGGAACGTCAGCCGGTCGTGGTGATACTTGCGGTGGACCGGGTCGTGGCTGAGGTAATCCAGCGTGTCGTGCATCCATCCCATGTCCCACTTGTAGCCGAACCCGAGCCCGCCGAGATAACCCGGTCGCGAGACACCGGGCCACGCCGTGGATTCCTCCGCGACGGTCATCACGTCCGGGTATTCGCCGTAGACCTGCTCGTTGAGCCGGCGGAGGAAGTTGATCGCGTCGAGGTTCTCGCGACCGCCGTAGCGGTTCGGCACCCACTCGCCGGGCTTGCGCGAGTAGTCGAGGTAGAGCATCGACGCGACCGCGTCGACCCGCAGCCCGTCGAGGTGGTACTTGTCCAGCCAGAAGAGGGCGTTGGAGATCAGGAAGTTGCTGACCTCGGTGCGGCCGTAGTTGTAGATGAAGGTGCCCCAGTCGGTGTGCTGACCGAGCCGCGGGTCCTCGTGCTCGTAGAGGTGTGTGCCGTCAAAATAGCCGAGGCCGTGCTCGTCCCGCGGGAAGTGGGCGGGCACCCAGTCAAGGATCACGCCGATGCCGCGACGGTGCAGCGTGTCCACGAAGTACATGAAGTCCTGCGGCGTGCCGAACCGGCTGGTCGGGGCGTAATAGCCGACGGTCTGATAGCCCCAGGACGCGTCAAACGGGTGCTCCGTGATCGGTAGCAATTCAATGTGCGTGTAGCCGAGGTCGTGGCAGTAGTCCGCGAGTTGCTCGGCCATTTCGCGGTAGGTGAGCCAGCGGTGGCCTTCCTCGGGTTTGCGGCGCCAGGAAGCCAGATGCACCTCGTAAATCGAAATCGGCGCGTCGAGTGTGTGGGCCGTGTGCCGGCGGCTCATCCACTCCTGGTCGCCCCACTCGTGGCCGGACAGGTCCCAGACCTTCGACGCGGTTCGTGGACGCAATTCGGTGGCGAAGGCGTACGGGTCGGCCTTTTCGACCCAGTAGTTGTGATACTTCGAAAAGATCGCGAACTTGTACAGCGTGCCGACGCCGATGCCGGGGACGAAACCCTCCCAGATGCCGGACGAGCCGACCGGCTTGAGCGGGTGTTTGCCCGGCTCCCAGCTGTTGAAATCGCCGACGACCGACACCCAGCGAGCGTTCGGCGCCCAGACAGCGAATTGCGTCCCCTCGACGCCTTTGCGCTTCGTGAGGTGGGCACCGAGCTTTTGGTAGGCGCGGTAGTGGCTGCCTTCCGACCAGAGATGGACGTCGAATTCGGTCAGTTCCGCGGTGCTCACGGGTGTCCTCCCGTTACTCGCCGAAATGTCTGCCCGTCCGAAAGGGTCCAGTCTAGCTTGCCTCGCCCGCCGATACACGCGCAGACACGCGTTCGGGGGGCAATCCGTCACCGTCACGAAGGCAAGTCCGGTGCCACCGCTACGTCCGGCGTGGCCGGCCAAGGTTGACTTATTCGGCCTGACTGCGGACAACGATTTTGGGGGAAGGTGCCTCGCGGGTTCCAATCAACGGAGAGCCATCATGCGCGCGCTAACGTGGGGGACGGTCTGTCTATTGGCAGCCACCGGCATCGTCGGGGCCGCCGAGCCGCGGGCCTGGAAACTGAGCCGCGACAGTCTCGGAAGGCTCCCGCCCGGCTGGCTCGCAGCGAGGACCGGTGCCGGCGAAGGCAGCGTCTGGAAAATCCTCGCCGACGAGACGGCCCCGTCGAAAACCGGGCTCGTGCTCGCTCAGACGGCCGCCGGACCGAGTGCGCTGTTTAACCTCTGTGTAATGCAGGAGGGCAATTACAAAGATGTCGAGCTGCGCGTGAACTTCAAAGCGGTGAAAGGAGACAACGACCAGGGCGGCGGCTTCGTCTGGCGCTATCAAGACGCCAAGAACTATTACGTCGCCCGTTTCAACCCATTGGAAGACAACTACCGTTTCTATCACGTCATCGACGGAAAGCGAACGCAGCTCGTCACCAAGGAAGAGATCAAGATCCCCACCGGCACCTGGCACGCACTCGCGGTCAAACACGTCGGCGACAAGATCGAGTGCTTCCTCGACGGCAAGAAACAACTCGAAGCGAAGGATAAGACGATCCAGAAGCCCGGCAAAGTCGGCCTTTGGACGAAGGCGGATGCGCAGACGCACTTCGACGACTTCCGGGTGACCGACCTGGGAAGGTGATAACGCCCTGCGTTAGCTCGCCCGATAGGAGAGAGAAACATGAGAACGGCATTCTGGTCGGGACTGTTGACGGTTTCTGTCCTTGGCGCTGGGACGTACCTGATGGGCGCCGCTGACACCCGCCTGGACGCCGGCCCCATCGGCCGAGCGGCCGGGACGCAAACGACCACCGCGCCGGACGGTGTCGTCCGCATCGCCTGGGGGCGGACCGATGTCGCCGTGAGCGTGGACGGCATGCCGCTCAAGCCGTTCGCCGGCCTCGGCTCCTGGGCGGCGTTCACGCCCGCGTCCCACGGGGCGATGGTCATGGGCGATACGGTCGTGTTCCAGGACGAGGTGACGCCGGCGATGGACGCGGCCTTCGCGTCTGGCCTGGAGGTAACTGGCCTGCACAACCACTTCTTTTTTGATGAGCCGAAGGTGTACTTCATGCACATCGGCGGCAGCGGCGAACCGGAAAAACTGGCCGCCGGTGTCAAAGCGGTCTGGGACGCAATCAAGAAGGTGCGCGCGGAATCGCCCAAACCCGCCATGCATTTCGGCGGTCCGGCGCCGACCGCCGGCACGGTGAACTCCTCCGCGATCGAACAAGTCCTCGGCCATAAGAGCGAGACGCAGGCCGGCGTCGTGAAGGTGACGATCGGTCGCGACGGGACGATGCATGGGGTCAAGGTGACGGGCTCAATGGGGTTGACGACTTGGGCGGCCTTCTCCGGCAGCGACGCCGCGGCCGCCGTCGACGGCGATTTCATCATGACCACTGCGGAAGTCCTGCCGGTCCTGCGACAGCTCCGCAAGGCCGGCATTCACATCGTCGCTCTGCACAACCACATGGTCGGCGAACAGCCGGCCTTTTACTTCACGCATTTCTGGGGAAAGGGGCCGGCCGCGGAGCTCGCCCGCGGCGTAAAGTCCGCGCTGGACGCCCAGAGTCACGTGTCAAAGCAGCAGCCGGGTCATTAAGATGATTGAGACCCGGTCTCGCCAAACAAATGTCCGACTATGTTGGAGGGTTCAAGGTATGCGCCGGCGCGCCGGGTTCACGCTGATCGAGCTCTTGGTCACCATCGCCATCGTCGCGGTGCTCATAGGCCTTCTGCTACCGGCCGTGCAGAAAATCCGCGATGTCGCCGCCCGCAACAAGTGTGCGAACAACCTCAGGCAAATCGCCTTGGCGATCCATAATTACCACGACACCCACCGGTCATTCCCGGCGGGATACCTTTCCGGCGTGACGGGCGACGGCGTCGACACCGGTCCAGGTTGGGGTTGGGCGGCGCAACTCCTTCCACAAATGGAACAGAACGCCCTGTATAGCTCCATTCGCTTTGACAAGCCGATCGAAGACCCGGCCAACGCCGACGCCCGCCAGAAGTTAGTGCCCGCGTACGTTTGCCCGTCCGACGACCTCCCGCCGACGTGGACGGCCACCCACTTCGACACCGCCGGGAACGCACTGCGCCAGATCGCCGACGTGCCATCGGCGAATTATGTCGGCGTGTACGGTCCGAGCGAACCGGGCGTGGACGGCGACGGCGTGTTCTTTCGCAACAGCAAGATCGGCTTTCAAGATGTTACGGACGGCACGGCGCAGACCTTGATGGTCGGCGAACGGACCGTGCGGCTGGGGCCGGCCACGTGGTGCGGGGCGGTGACCACCGCCAACATTTATGCGCCCCAGACCGGACCGCAGGTGGAAGACGGGTCGGGGATGGTGCTCGGTCAGGCGAACCATCCGCCGGGCTCGCCGGCATGCGAATTGAACGAGTTTGCCGGCTCGCACGGTGTCGGGGCGAACTTTGCCTACGCGGACGGGCACGTCGCCTTTATCCCCGCGACGATCGAACAGAAAGTGTTCCACGCACTCGCCAGCCGCGCCGGGGGTGAAGTCATCCCGGAGGGATTCTAATGCGGAAGTGGCTGCTGATCGGCGGTTTGCTGGTTATCGCCGTGGTCGTCGGGCTGACGACGTACGGCAGTCTCGCGGGCGGGGAAGTCGCCGGCGTCGTACCGCTTGAGCAGTTGCCGGCCGGTTTTTTGGACACCGCGAAGAGGGAACTGCCGCAAGTCAGGTTTGACACCGTCTGGAAACTGAAAAACGGCAACTACGAAATCCGCGGCAAAGACGCCAAGGGTAAGGCCCGAGAGGTCGAGCTGAACGCGAAGGGGACGGTGGTCGAGGTGGATTGAGAGTTGCGGGTTAGACTTCGATGAGCCACGAGCTCGACCGGGCGGACGCGCCCCCGTCGGCATGGGCCCGGCTGCGGGACGCGCTCGGGCTGGAGCGGAACATCATCGTCATGCTCCTGGCCTTGCTGGCACTGGGAGCCGGCGAAGAGTTATGGTCCCGCTTCGCCCCGAAGTATCTCGAGATGCTCGGCGGCGGCGTGTGGGTCGTCGCGGCGTACGGGACGCTCAAGGATCTGCTCGACGCCATCCTCCCGTACCCAGGCGGCTGGCTGTCTGACCACCTAGGCCGCCGTCGGGCACTTGCGGCGTTCGCGCTATCGGCCGCGGTCGGCTACGTCATCTACCTGATCGGGCCGAGTTGGCAGTGGTTCCTGGTTGGGACCTGTTTCGCAGTCGCTTGGAACAGCCTCGCGTTGCCGGCCATCTTTGCAGTCATCGGCGACCACCTCCCCGCCGCGAAACGCGGAACCGGCTTCAGCGTGCAATCGCTGTGGAAGCGGGTGCCCATTGTCATCGCCCCGCCGATCGGGGGGGCCCTGATCGCCGCCTTCGGCTTGGCGGCCGGGGTGCGGATCGGCTTTGCGGTGAGTATCCTCTTGGCCGTCCTCGCCGTCGTGATTATTCGGCACTTGTATGCTGAGGCCGCAGGTCCAGGCGTCGTGCGGTTGCGATTTGGCGAGGTCTGGCGCGGCCTCGATCGCCGGCTCAAGCGGCTGCTCGTCGCCGACGTGTTGGCCCGCTGGGCGGAAGGCATCCCCAAGGTATTCATCGTCCTTTACGTGCTCGACGTGCTCCGCCGTGCCCCGACAGAATTCGGCTGGCTCGTCAGTCTGCAGATGTTCGTCGCCACGGTGATCTACCTGCCGCTCGCGCGACTCGCCGATCGGATGAATCGGAAACCATTTGTGCTGACGACTTTCGTCCTGTTTGCCCTCTTCCCGCTGGTGTTGGTCCTGGTCAATGGCACCATCGGGCTCGCCGTCGCGTTCATACTGGCCGGGCTCCGCGAAGTTGGCGAGCCGGCCCGAAAGGCGTTGATCGTGGACTTGTGTCCGCCGGCCGCCCGCGGCCGGTCGGTCGGCGTCTACTACCTCGCCCGCGGTCTGACCGTGTTCCCCGCGTCCTTCGCCGGTGGCTGGCTATGGGCGATCGACCCGAGTTATCCGTTCTATGCCGCGTTTGCGATCGGCGTGGTCGGAGTCGTTGCCTACGGCATCTGGGGCGCCGACGACGGGGCCATTCGCTCGTCCGAATGATTCGCGGTACAATGGCGCCGTCTCGGCTCAAGCCCGTCACGGTCAAGGTCGATGAACCCGATCGCTTTTGCCCTGCGCCACCCCGTCACGGTCATCACCGCGATGGCCGCGCTCGTCCTCGGCGCGGGCCTGGCGGTCTGGCGGATGAAGGTGGACATCTTCCCGGCTCTGAACCTGCCGGTCGTCTACGTCTGCCAGCCCTACGGCGGCATGGACCCCGCCCAGATGGAAGGGCTGATCGCCAATTATTACGAATACCACTTCCTCTACATCAACGGCATCCACCACGTCGAGAGCCGCAACGTCCAGGGCATGTCCCTGATGAAGCTGTACTTCCACCCGGGCACCGACATGGCCCAGGCGTTGGCGGAGACTGTCGGTTACGTGAATCGCTCGCGGGCGTTCATGCCGCCGGGGACCGTCCAGCCGTTCATCATGCGGTTCGACACCGGCAGCGTCCCGGTCGGCTACCTGGTGCTGAAGAGCGCGACCCGCACGATTGGCGAGATTCAGGACCACGCGCTGTTCAAGGTCCGGCCGATGTTTTCGACGCTGCCCGGCGTATCGGCCCCGCCGCCGTTCGGCGGCAGCGCCCGCTCGATCGTCATCAACGTCGACCCGGACCGGCTCCGGTCTTACAACCTTTCCCCTGATGACGTCGTCAACGCCCTAACCAACGGCAACACGATCAGCCCGAGTGGCGTGATCCGCGTCGGCGATCAGATGCCGATCGTGCCGGTCAATTCGATGGTCATCAAGCCGGACGAGCTCGGCAAGATCGCGCTCAAGCCGGGCGAGAGCATCTACCTGCGGGACATTGCCACGATCGAGGATGGGACCGACATTCCGACCGGCTACGCGCTCGTCAACGGGCGGCGGGCGGTATACATCCTCGTGACCAAGCGGGCGGACGCTTCGACCATCTCCGTCGTCAATCAGGTCCGGGCGAACCTGCCGAAGATGAAGGCGGCGCTGCCCGACGAAGTCCGCAATGAAATCGATGTGAGCTTCGAGTTCGACCAGTCGCCCTATGTCACGCGGGCGATGTGGGGCGTGGGCGTCGAGGCCTTGCTCGGGGCGGGCCTGACGGGCTTGATGGTGTTGCTGTTCCTGCGCGACTGGCGGAGCGTCATCGTCGTCGTGCTCAACATCCCGCTGGCGCTGGTGGCGTCGGTGTTCGCGCTTTGGTTATGCGGACAATCGCTCAACCTGATGACGCTCGGGGGGCTGGCGCTCGCGGTCGGCATCCTCGTGGACGAGGCGACGGTCGAAGTCGAGAACATTCACACTCAATTGCGAAAGACCTCGTCGGTCGCACTGGCCGTGCGCATGGGCAACGCGGAGACGGCCGTGCCGCGGCTTTTGGCGATGCTGTGCATCCTCGCGGTCTTTCTGCCGGCGCTCTTCATGGAAGGCGCGCTGCGGGCCTTGTTCCTGCCGTTGGCGCTCGCCGTCGGTTTCGCAATGATCGCGAGCTATCTGCTGTCGAGCAGTTTCGTGCCGGTCATGAGCGTGTGGTTACTCCGAAACGCGGCGAGCCGGCAGCGTGAGCGACCGGAGGTTAAAACATCCCAACCTCCGGTCG
>DATJGQ010000437.1:0-5054 GCA_035494815.1 Gemmataceae bacterium | reverse complement strand
GAACGCCTGACGACGGGTCCGGCGCGGGGTATAGCGCCGCGCGCAGCTCGACGACGTCCGGCACCGATTCGCCCGGGTGTGAGTCGCGGTACCGATCCCATGACCAGTGGAGGTACGCCGCGATCGAGCGCCGCTGCCGGCCGGACTGTAGCGCCGCGTTCTCGGCCAGCCTGCCGAGCTGTTCCTCGAGCGGTCGTTGGACCCAGGACCAGCCGGATATGGCGATCCGATACTCGTAGTTGTAGAGCCGACAGCGCGGCTCCGGCGGACGCCCGCGCGGGTGCTCGGCGTCCGCAGGTGCGAAATGGCTCGGCAACCGCACTTCCCGCGGCGGGTCACGCCAGATCAGCACGACGACCGGCAGCGATGCCATTCGTCCGTAATAAGGGCCGAACAGCGACCACCCCTGAGGCTGGGCCGTCAGTTCTCCCCAGCGATCGCAGGCCGTCCCCAGCACTTCGAGCGGGACCAGCCATTCGTTCCCGCGGGACGTTCGCAACTGCGGATCGTCGAACAATTCCCCTCGGATCACGGGCTTACGAAGCGGAACGAGTTTGAGGACGTTCGCGAGCGGCAGGTAGACCAGTTCGACGCAAACGAACGCGCCGAGGAGCCAGCTGCACGCCCGCTTCCCGACACTTTTTGGGGCATCGCCGATGATCGAACGCTCGCCGCTCATCTCGTCGCCCCGCACCGATCGGACTTCGGTGCTAGAGTTTAGCATCATTCTGTGAACCGGTCCCACGCCGCTCGCGCCCCTTGGACTCGCCGCATGCGCCGGATCTCGACATTCCTGGCCGGTCTGCTTGTTGCCGGCGCCGCGGTGGCAGGTCCCCTGCCTTCATCGGCCAGCCTTGCGATCCTGCAGTCGTCGGATCGAATCGACGTCCACCTTTCGGTCATCTCGTCCGACGCGACGTTGCCCGATCGATGGATGGAGTTGCGGCAGGCGCTGGGCGGGGCGTTCGACGTGCCGGCGGATCGCGTCAACGGTCAGTTGTTGTCGGGCGCGGCAACGTTGGGACTGAGCATCGAGCCCGGCGCCGACGGTTCCGATCGGGTCATTGACCTGACGCCGATCCTCTCCGTCCTGGGGCGATTGAAACAGCCAGTCCTCCAAGTCGCCGTGATGCTGCCGGACGTCGACGGGACGGACTGCAGTTTGTCGGCGGCCGAACGGACGTTGGGCGCTCGCTGGTTCCGCGAAGAAATCCGCACGGACGACCCGGCGGCCGAGATCGTGCTCACGTTCGCGACGACCTCCGTTTCGCCGCGCGAGCCCGGGGACCCGGCCCAACTGCTGATACTGCTCGGCGTGCCGACGGCGGTCTTCGCGTGGGCCTGGCTAGTCCGCCGGCGGGCGGCGCGGACTGTCGACGACGCGGAGCCGCTGGTCGCGTCGTATTGGCGGTTCCATCATTTGCATTTGCTGGCCACGCTCACGTTGTGGCTGGCCGCATTTTCCGTCGCGGACGTCGGGCCGTTCGTCGCCGGCTGGTTTCCCGGCGCGACCGCCGGGGCCCGCCTCTTGCGGTGGACGGCGCTCTACGCCCTGCCGCCCGCCGCCATCGCGCTACTCGCCCAGGCGATCACCCGGCCGGCGCTGATGAAGCTGCAGTCGCTCGGCTGGCCCGGCGTTGAGTTGTACCGCCAGTCCGGTTCGCTGCACCTGCTCCCGCACGTCGTGTTGATGTGCGGCCTCTGCGGCCTCGTCGGCTTTTACGAGACAGGCAACGTCTACACCGCCGTGGCGCTCCTGTTCATCGGACTCCTGGTCTACCTCACTTACATCTGGGGTTTGCGGCGGACACTGGTCCTGACGCCCCACGCGATCTCGACGGGCGAACTGCACGACCGCGTCGCCGAATTGGCGAAGCGATTCCGCGTCGCGGTGCCGCTCGTGAGTCTCTTGCCGAGCGGGAGGTCGGAGCTGGCAAACGCCTTCGCGGTGCCGGGCCGAGGCGTATGGATCTCCGAGAGTCTGTTGCGGACATTCAGCCGCCGCGAAGTGGACGCGATCGTCGCTCACGAGCTGGCCCACTTCCGGCAGTTTCGCCGCCGGTCGGCCCCTGCCCAAACCAAGACCGCATCGTGGGTCGTCTACGTCGTAAGTCTTGTCGGCATGATGATGTATTTGCTGACCGATCCGACGTTCGCCTTCGGGATGGGCCGCCGGCCGATCGACCTTTCGCGTTGGGCGCCTGTGGGGTTCGGATTGCTTCTCGTGGGCGGCCGGCTCGCGCTGTCGAGGAGCAAGCGGCGTAACGAATACGAAGCCGATCGACACGCGGTCGAAGTGACGGGCGACGCGCCGGCCCTGATTTCCGGGCTGACGCGATTGCACCGCCTCGCCGGAACGCCGCTCTCGTATACGCGGTTGGAAGAGTACTTTTCCACGCACCCCTCCACAACGCGCCGCGTCGCCGCGTTGGCACGACAGGGCGGCCTGACCCGCGCCGAGGTCGCCGAACTGGTCCGCGATGAGCAGCCCCACGGCGACGGATATCCGATCCCAGCCACGGCGACCGAGGGCAATCTGGTCTTTTCGTCCGCTTTTCGTTCCTCATACATGAATCGGATGTCGTGGACCATCACCGCCATTATGATCGCGATCCCGATGGTGGCGGCACTCCTGACCCAGGTCCTGACCGAAACGCTGACGGGGCAGGCCGTCGTCCTGGCGGGCGGCGTGGTCGCGACTTTCGTGGCTTACTTCGAGTACGTGCGCCGGCTGCGGGCGGCGGGGTGGGCGCGGTTGCGCCGCGGCCTGCGCGAGAAGTTGCGGCCGGATTTCGGCGACGCGGAACTCGCGGGCGGATCATTCGTCAATTTCGCCCCGGGCGACGTGCCGAAATTGCACGAGAGCTTCCCCCAGTGGGACATCGGTTACTTGTTCCTCGGCGACCGGCTCGTTTACGTCGGCGAGCAAGTCCGGTTCACATTGCGACCCGATCAGGTCGTGGACCTGCATGCGGGGCAAGGGCTACCGGGTTGGACGCGGCGCGACCACGTCTATCTCACCTGGCGTGAGCCGTCGGTCGGCCGCGCGGGCACGTTCCGCATCTGGCCCGGCGAGATTTCGCGTGACGGTTACCAGACGGACGTGCACCGATTCGAAGAGCGAATCCACGCCTGGCGAGCGGGCAAAGTCAAGGAGCCGATCCCGGACGCGTTGACCGCCTTGGGCCCGCCCGAACTCGGCGACGTGCACGGCGTCCGCCCCAAGTCCGTGGGCAGCGTTCAGAGCTTCTCGTATAGCCTCGCGTTCGTCGGACTGCTGGCGGCCGGCGTGTGCGTCCTGCTCGGCCTGTCGTTCGACCCGGAGGAACTGGCCGGCGCGTGGTACGTGCAGGCCGTCGCTGCAATCGTCCTGGTGATCAACATTCTGCCGTATTGGCGGGCCAAAGAACCGGAGCCGCCCGTGGTCACGGCCGCCCCCGCCACTTCTTGACTCTCGCCGCGCAACTGCGACAATCACGCGCATCAGGTCACGTTTTCTTGCGCCCCTCTCCGCAGGAGGATTTCGTTATGGCTACCGCAACTGCCGCCGCCCCGGCCCGTAAGCGCCAGCCGCCGAAGATCAAAGACCAGCAGATGCTGATCGGCGGCAAATGGGTCGATTCGGCCAGCGGCAAGACGTTCGAAACGATCAACCCGGCCACCGCCGAAGTCATCTGCCAAGTCGCCGAAGGGGACAAGGCCGACATCGACAAGGCCGTAAAAGCCGCCCGCAAGGCGTTCGAGTCCGGGCCGTGGCCGAAGATGGCGGCGTCCGAGCGCGGCCGGCTGCTGCACAAGCTCGCCGACGCGATCGAGGCGAACATCGACGAACTCGCCGCGCTCGAAACGCTCGACAACGGCAAGCCACTCCGTGATTCCCGAGCCGCCGACCTGCCTTTGACCGTCAAATGCTACCGCTACTACGCCGGTTGGGCGGACAAGATCCACGGCAAGACCATCCCGATCGAAGGCAACTTCTTCTGCTATACCCGCCACGAGCCGGTCGGCGTCGTCGGTCAGATCATCCCTTGGAACTTTCCATTGCTGATGCAGGCATGGAAGTGGGGCCCGGCGCTGGCCGCGGGAAACTGCGTCGTTCTCAAGCCCGCCGAGCAGACGCCGCTGACGGCCCTGCGAGTCGCGAAACTTGCCCAGGAAGTCGGCTTCCCGGACGGCGTCATCAACGTCGTCCCGGGTTACGGCCCGACGGCGGGTGCCGCCCTGAGCGGCCACATGGACGTCGACAAGGTCGCCTTCACCGGCGAAGGGTCGACCGGCAAAATCGTGATGACCGCCGCGGCGCAGTCGAATCTGAAACGCGTCAGCCTGGAACTCGGCGGCAAGTCGCCGAACATCGTCTTCGCCGACGCAGACCTCGACGCGGCGATCGACGGCGCATATCTCGGCCTGTTCTTCAACCAGGGCCAGTGCTGTTGCGCCGGTTCGCGGCTGTACGTCGAGGATAAGGTCCATGATAAGCTCGCCGAGAAGCTGGTCGCCAAGGCCAAGCAGCAGAAGCTCGGCGACCCGTTCGACATGACCACGACGCAAGGGCCGCAAGTCTCGCAGGAACAGATGGATCGCGTCCTCGGCTACATCGATGTCGGCAAGAAGGAAGGGGCCGAGTGCCTCATCGGCGGCAAGCGGTTCGGGAAACAGGGCTACTACGTCGAGCCGACGGTGTTCACCGGCGTCAAAGACGAAATGAAGATCGCTAAGGAAGAGATCTTCGGGCCGGTGATGCAGATCCTGCCGTTCAAGTCGATGGACGATGTCCTCGAACGCGGGAACAAGACCACGTACGGCCTGGCCGCGGCCGTCTGGACGAAAGACATCAGCAAGGCCCACCGGCTTGCGAACAGCCTGAGGGCCGGCACGGTGTGGGTCAATTGCTACGACGTCTTCGATGCGGCGGCACCGTTCGGCGGGTACAAGCAGTCGGGCATCGGCCGCGAACTCGGGGAATATGCGCTGGAGCTGTACACGGAGGTGAAGACGGTGACGGTGAGTCTTGGTTAAGACCCATTTGCGACGCTTCGCAGGCCGTAGGGTGG
>DATJGQ010000436.1:0-2654 GCA_035494815.1 Gemmataceae bacterium | reverse complement strand
GAGTGCCGTCAGGTCGCTGGACTCGTTAAGGTTCTTGGCCAGGCCAAGGTCGGCCAGCTTCGAGACGCCCGAGGTGGTCAGCAGGATGTTGCCCGGCTTGATGTCGCGGTGGACGAGCCGGCGGGCGTGCAGGTACTCCAGGGCCATCGCCACGTCCAGGGCGATGCGGACGGCGTCGCGCACGGCCAGCGGCCCGGTGCGGTCGAGCAGGAACTGGCAGCTCGGGCCGTCTACGTATTCGAGGACGAGGAAGCAGCGGCCGGTGGCGCCGTCGCACTCCGCTGCGAGGGTGCGGACAAGATGGGGAAACTGGAGCGACTGTCCGAGCCGGGCCTCGCGGACGAAGCGGTCGGTCGAGGACCGGTCGTCGCGGAGGTGGTCGGCCAGGACTTTGAGGGCGACCGGGCGTTTCTCCTGCGGGTCGTAACCGAGGTAGACGGTACTCATCCCGCCTTCGCCGAGTTGGCGGAGGACGCGGTACCGGCCGAAGGCGCGGGGAATCTCCTCGTCCCGGTGCGGGGCGGCCCGGGCGGTCGGAACCGGCAAGGGCACGGAATTGTCCATGGACCGAGTCCTGACGCGGCACGGCCATCCAATGTGGTGCCGGCGGGCGACACGTCTCGCGCGGGAACGTGAGTTCAGGCGGAGGATGGAGCGTATCCGGCACCAGCGAGATCCACGCTCAGTCTACCGGCCCTCCAAACGCACTGCAAGGGGCGTGGTGACAAGAACGTGACAATTCTCACCATAATCTGATAATTCGCGCCCCACCTTCCTCACCAGCCGGCAGAAAGCTGCCGGCGGGCCGGAAACTGCCGAACGAACCGTACGCGCACGAGTCCCGGCTGTTGCCAAGCGTACCAAAGCAGGTGGGCGACCTCTTCCGGCGACGGCGACCGCTCGCCGGGGAGCCGGACCACGGCGGTGCCGGCTTCGACAACGGTATGCAAAACCCCTGCCGCTCGAAGGTGTTGGCGCGGGGTGCCGTCACGGTCGTCGGGAACAAACGCCCCCCGCTCGTCGATCGCGGCACACGGCGGCATGGCGTCCAGACACGCGGGGAAGTGACGGGGCGGGTCGTTCTGTAATGTGGCGTACAGAGTCTGTAAGATGTGACAGGTAAACTCCAAACTGGAACCGCCGGCAGATGCGCTTTGGCCGGTGACGGTTCGCACCACGGAATCCAGGCCGAACGGGACAATCATCAACCGGGCGCGGTCGAGCAGAAAGCCTTGCGTTACGGCGGCACGAGCGGATCGGCGAAGATGTTCCCGGCGCGCGTGTCCTGCGCTCAGCGCCAGTCGGGCCAGACTTCCGAGTTTAGCCAGGAACGGCGATGGTTCGACGGTCGGCGAACCTTCAGGACTGGCAATCGCGAGCAGTCGGGGCAAATTAATGCCGACCACGCCGAGCACTGCGGGGTGCTGGCGATCCAGGCCTTCGGACAAGACAACGGGGCGGCGCGGTCGATCCGACACGAAAGACATCGGCGCACCGTCGAGTACACGCCGCACCAAGCGGAGTAAGCGGTTGCGCTGCGGCGGGCGGAAATCGCGCTCGCCGAGATGCCAGTCAATCCGCACACTAGAGGTGTCACCGTCGAGCAGGTGGTCCAGGAGTGCATCGCTCAGATCGGCAATCCGGTCAGTCTCATGGTCAGACGGAGGGGGAAAGAGCGGGCCGCCCCCGCCGGCGAATGCCCAGGCCGGTGTGGCGGCAATGTTCAAGTTGACGACCGCACGTAAGCCCGTGGCGCGTAAGCCGATCCGCAACTCTCGGACCCATGCGCCGGCGCCACTGACCGGCCCGAATGGCGCAAGCACGTGCTCGGGACTGTCGATGGCGACGAATCCGCCGACCCGCTCGCGGGCGGCTTCAAGCGCCTCGACCCACCCCGGCCCGGCCGAACGACCTGCCGGCGGGTTGGGTTCGACCGTGGCACCGGCTAACTCGAGTGGTGCGTCGAGGTCCAAGAAGTGCAGCAATCCCTCGCGTTCCGCGGCGACGAGATCGCGTGGGTAGACGCAACGCCGGCTGAACGCGGCGAACGCGGCGCCTGCGGCCCGGCGGGTCAACTCCCGTGCGGCCGCGGGGAACCCACACAGCGGGTCGCGGGCGATCAGGCGACCGAGTGAGTCATCGGCGGAAAGGCCATCGTCGGAACGGTCCTGGGCGACCGCCGGCAGGCGGGCCTTGGCGGTGCGGTACTGGAGGAATGATTGTGCGAGGGCGGGGTGGCCTAATTCGCGGACGATCGTGATAACGACTTCCGCGAGCCGATCGGTCGGCAGGGGGTCATCGGCCCCGTCTTCGGCCAGGAAATGCAGAACGCCGTCGGTCAGCTCGCGGGCCAGGAACGGGTCGGGGCGGCCGACGCGCTCGCCGGCGGCGAACACGGCTCGGCAGACCTTGTCGCCGTCGAACGGCACCAGCCGGCCGCCGCGCTTCGTTACCCAGTTCGGCAACGTGCCGTGTGCCGTCATCACCCCCTCGGCGAATGACGAACGATGGTAGGACTCATGGCGAAGGTAGACCGAACCCCGAATGCCGAATCCCGCCCGGTCGTCGGCCCGATGCGGCATGCGTCATTTGGCCCTTCGATCATTCTTTCGTCATTCCGCTATTCCGTCATTCGTCATTCCCGCGCGGCGGGC
>DATJGQ010000435.1:0-7324 GCA_035494815.1 Gemmataceae bacterium | reverse complement strand
CGCCGAGCGTGTGAATCCAGTCGGTCCGCGCCGCGACTGGGCCGCATCCTGGCGGAGGTGCAGACCGGGCGTGGCTTCGTTCTGCTGCGGGGCTTGCCGGTTCGCGAATGGGGACCTCGGCGGTCGGCCCTGGCGTTCCTGGGGCTGGGCGTGCACCTCGGAAACTTCCGTCCCCAGAACGCGCAGGGCCATTTGCTGGGGCACGTCCGGGATCAGGGAATATCGAGCCGCGACCCGAACGTCCGCATCTACCAGACCCGCGAACGGCAGAATTATCACACCGACTCGTGCGACGTCGTCGGCCTGTTGTGCCTGCACCCGGCCCGCTCCGGCGGACACTCCAGCCTGGTGAGCAGCGTCACCATCTTCAACGAGCTGCGCCGCCGCGGTCCGGAGCTGGCCAAGATCCTGTTCGAGCCGGTGGAGACCGATCGGCGGGGCGAAGTGCCGCCGGGGCGGCGACCGTTTTTCCGCATCCCCGTCTTCAACTGGCATGCCGGCTTGCTCACCACGATCTACCACCGCGCCTACATCGAGTCGGCCCGCCGCTTCGCCGACGTCCCGCCGCTCACTCCCGCGCAGACGGCCGCCCTCGACGCGTTCGACGGCCTGGCCAACGACCCGGCCCTGCACTTCTTCATGGAGTTCCGGGCGGGTGACATCCAGCTGGTTTGCAATCACAGCCTTCTGCACGACCGCACCGCGTTCGAGGACTGGCCCGAGCCGGAGCGCAGGCGCCACCTTTTGCGGCTATGGTTGGCCCCGCCAGACGCCCGCCCTTTGCCGGCCGTCTTCGCCGACCGCTACGGAATCCTGACTCCGGGGAACCGCGGGGGCATTCGTGTGGCCGGCTCGGGCGTGACCATCCCTTGGGAGCCTGGTGGGTGACATACCTCTGGGCGCTGTCGGAGTCCGCCGCGAACGAGCTGCGTCCCCGTATCCGTTTAGAGCGGCACGGGCCCCTCGAACCGGGCCGGGGCACCGCCGCCGGCCGCACCCCGGTCCAATTGTCGTAGCGCGGCGGCGACCACCCGAGGCGAGATGACCGTGTCGGCGTCGACGAAAAACAGGCGCTCGCCCCGCGCGGCCCGGCCGCCGGCATTTCGGGTGGCGGCGATTTGCCGACGGTTGACGCTCACCACGGTCGCGTCGTGTTTGCGGGCGACCTCGGCCGTGGCGTCGGTCGAAGCGTCGTCGACGACGATGACCTCGTAGGGCAGACCGGTCGCGCGGGCCGCCGCGTGGATCGCCCGCACCGTGCGGCCGAGGCACGCTTGCTCGTTGTGGGCCGGAACGACGAACGAGAGCATTGAAGGGGGTCATAGGGCGGCCGATACAGACTGTGGACCTGCGGTCACGGTCGCCGTCCGCGTCTGCTCAAACCGCCTACTTCGGAATTCCCTCAGCCTTGCGGTCGTCACCTGGCTCTACTGTGTGGCTCGCGCGCTTTGCGAGTTTGCCACTCGGGCGGCCCGACACCGGGGGGGCACGACCGGCGGCCGGGCCGTCGGTGCCACCATTAGCGCGCGTCCATCTTCTCCGACCAAAGCGCGAACGAGGACTGGCGTCCGGCGCAAGTAAACTCAAGACGGTGTCGTAACCCCGAACGGTCATGACCGAATGAAACCAACACCGGCCACAGCGGGTCATCCGAGCAATCGATTCGAAGATCGGCCACAGTGCCGTCGTAGTGTTCGGCGACGTAAGTCTTGATCCAGGTCTTGACGGAGCGGAAGCGCTTCCGTTGTCGCCAGCGGTACACGGCAAAGGCGGCCAGCGCCGCGACTGCGGCCGCTGCGACGCCGGTCAACACTTCGGTGGCTTTGTCCATTACTTCCCCGGTTCGGGCGGTTGTGGTTTGCACCGTCTGGTTCCGGACAGCGGCCGGCCGCGGCTCAGATCATCGCCTCGTGCCTTTCGCTCGCTGCAATACGCCTTTGCGGATGGCGACCAGCTTCCGCAGCGCGGCCCGGCGGCGGAGTTCGCACGGCTTCTCGTAATACTTGCGCTTGCGGAGCTGCTTGAGCAGCCCGCTCCGCTCTAACAACTTTTTGAAGCGGCGCAGGGCCGCACCGATCGGCTCCCGGTCGTGGACGCGCATCCGCAATGGCATGTTCGCTCCTGGTCTGGTGTTGAGTGGTGACTGAAGGCACCCACGCCCCGCTCACACTTCACTGGCCGGCTCCGCGACCGGTTCCGGTTCCGCCATCGGCTCCTTGACGATCTGCAGGAAGTGGCCGGGCTTTTTCTTGGCGTTCAGGTCCGCGAGTTTCTCATCCGCGGCGGACCGCTGGTTGTAGTCAAAAATGGCGACCTGTTTCATGGCCTGGTCGAAGACGCCCCACCGCGCGAACATCCGCGGCGCCGCCTTCTTGGCGCGCGGCTTCCGCACCCGCGGTGCCTTGGCGACCTTCGGCGGGGCCTTTTCGCGATGCGGCGTGTCGGCGACCGTGACGGCCTCTGCCGCCGGCCCGGCGGCGTCGACCTGGTCCCGTAATCTGCGTCGATTCAGAGTGCGTGTCGCCATGGCGGCCTGCTTTCAGTCAGGAGGATAGGTGTGGAGGGTACGCGCGTGGACGCGCGGTCAGCGTCCCATCGCGAACGGAACGTTTCTTTTTCGAAGTTCGGCGAGCGCGCGTTGGGCCGCCCGGTCGCCCTTGGCCCGTTCCAGCTGCGAGTCGGCGCGCGTGACCACATCTTGGGCGAGGTCATACAGCCGCAGCAGCGAATTGGTATCCATCCCGCGGATGTTTCGCGGGCCGGTGATCAGCACGTCAAAGGCCATGAGCGGTGTGCTCCTCGGCTGAGGAATGCAGGCGAAGCGCGGCAGCCGGCGGCTCGCTCGGCCGGTCGAGGATGACCACGATCTTCACCTCCAGCTCCACCGACTGACCGGCCCAGGGGTGGTTGGCGTCGACGACCACGCCGTCGTCCCGCACCGCCATGATCCGCACCAGCCGCGGGCCATTCCGGCCGGCGACGTAGACCCGGCCGCCGACCGTCAAGTCATGACCTTTCGGGAATCGCGCCCGGGGTAGTCGCCGCACTCGCTCGGGGCGGGACAGCCCGTAAGCCTGCTCAGCCGGTACCAGCAGTCGGATTCGCTCGCCGACACGCCGGCCGACGAGGGCCGTCGACAAACCGGGCAGACGGCGGTGCTCGGTGCCGACGGTCAGCACCACCGGCGCACGGCCGCGGGATGACACCACCCCGCCCTTCTCTGATCGCTTCACGTAATGGACGCTGACCTGGTCACCCGGCTGCGCGGTTCGCATGGAAGACTCCTGGTTGCAGTGAGGACGGAACGGCGTCGGCGGCGACAGCGACGTGCCGGACCGCGGGCGCACCCGCGGCGGGCGGACACGGCGAGATCACGGCCCGCATCACGGTGCGAGGGAATAAGCAGGGAACAGACTGCCGCTCCGCTCGCTTGATGTCCGCCAGATCCGGAGAAGGTTTTCTGGGGAGGAGGAAGGCATCAGGACTGCAGCAACACAATCATTGTATCCGCCCGACCGGCGGCTCACCAGGGCCGGACGGAAGAAAAAATAAACAATTCTTTAAATGTTGCTTTCAGCCCGCCGACTGGGTACAGTCATTTAGCTCCCGGCCACGTGCCGGAGCAGCAGGAAGAGAATGAACGAGATTGCGCTTCCACGTCACGTCTCAGCGACTTCGCTCAGAGTCACCCTTACCCGGCAGCCTGAGAATGCGGTCGGAGCGGTCGGCGAGTGGCGGGATCGTCCCGCCGCCGCGTTCGTGCGTCTTCCGGGCCACTGTCGGCCCGAGTCTCTGTGTGTGCGCGGGGCCACGCTGTCCCGCAGAAGGTGACGGATGAGTAAGAAACTGTATGTCGGCAACCTGTCGTTCGAGACGACGACCGCGGACTTGGAAACGGCATTCGCCGAGTTCGGCACGGTCCGATCGGCCCAGGTGGTGACAGACCGGGACACCGGCCGGTCGCGCGGGTTCGCGTTCGTGGAGCTGTCCGACGGCGGCGACGACGCGATCGCCAAAATGAACGGCGCCCAACTCCAGGGCCGGACGCTGACGGTGAACGAGGCCAAACCGCGCGAGGACCGCGCGCGGTCCGGCGGCGGCGGGGGTTACGGCGGAGGGGGCCGGGACGCACGGCGCTACTAACCCGTGTCGGCCGAGCGGATAAGGAACAAGGGACGCGCCTCGTGCGACGGCGGACGAGTCGCATCCCCTGTTTTGACTTAGCGTGCGACCGGTCCGTCCACGCCTCATCCGTCACTGCATCCTTGATAACGTGTGCCTATGGGAACGGCCGACGAGGGAATGGCAACTACGGCCGACGAGTGAGCCTCGAACTCAACGAGCGCCTCAAGTAGACCTAATCGTTACCGCTGCGAGACCGTGCGAGTGACTTGACGATAATATCAAAGTTTGCTAATTTAAACAAATCCTCAGTGCACCTCGCCGTACGGGTTCGGTTCACGGCCCGCACTCCCCGATGTCCACTCCGGACTTTCCGCCCCCCCGTCCGCCTCCCGGAGTCCGTCAATGCCCGCGTGGAAGGTCTTGTTCATCCTAGTCCTGGCCTTCGCCTGCCTCGGCCTCGCGTTCTCGGCCCTCGTCGTCCCGATGACGCTGACAGCAGGCGCCGAGCGGTGGCTGTGGCTGGCCGCCCTAGTCGCCGCGACCGCCGTCCTCGGGTCGCTATTCGCCTTATTCCTGCGGCGGACGAGTAGCCGCATGACAGCCCCGCGCCGCTATTAGGGCGTGCGGGCGCCAGCGCTCACCGCGCGGGCGCCTTCAACGCGCTGGAGTTGTCCTGCAGGCGGCGCGGAATGTGCATCGTCGATCCGTCGTTCACCCCGACCCAGGCCCCGGAGACGGATTGCCGTGACCCTCTATGACTTCGAGGATCTGGTCATCGACCTAGAGGACGGCGTCGTTCCGTCCGACCTCGGGGAGCGGGCGGCCGGGCCACTTTACCCCCTGCTGACCCGCCGGCAACTTGTCCGGGTCGTCGCCGACCAGCTTTATTGCCATCTGGACGCCCGTCCTTGGCATCCGGAATGTGCGGACGCCGTCCGCGCCCTGCTGGTCCGGTGCGACCGGCTCGCAGACGGCAACGGCGTCGGCTGACCGATCGGACCGATCGGTTGTTGATCGCCGACCATACATCACCGGACCGCGGGCGGCGCGGCCATCCATCGTCTCTGCGAAGGCCCGCAGGCAGAAGCCGGCCCGGGCCGGCACGACGCAGCGCTAAAAAAGGAGGCTCCCGTGGACCGGTTACAGCCGTACGTCACCGAGCTGGAGCTCGAGGTCGATCGACTCCGCCGGCACAGCCGGGTCGTCCATCAGGAGGTGTGGGGGGCCCTCGACCACATACGGGACCTGTGCACGTATAGCGCCGCGCCGGCCGACGCCGCCGTGCCGCTGGCCGACGTCGGCCGCGCCGTTGCCCGCCTGAGGGAAGTGCTCCGCGACCTGCGCGACCCGCTCGGTTACCACCCGGCTCACGACCAGGTGATGGCGGTCGCCGTCCGCCCGTTGGCCGAGCAAGTTTTCCGCTGGCAACAGCGGCTACAGGAGGCCGCTGGCGTCGCGCTGCGGCTGGATTTGGAGACGGACCACGTCGAGTGGTTCCCGGCCCGGCTCCGGCAGATCCTCGATAACCTACTGTCCAACGCCTTGAAATACCGCGACGCGGCCAAGGACGAGGCGTGGGTGCGGCTGGCCCTCCGGGCGTCGCCGGACGGGTACGAGTTCCGGGTCAGCGACAACGGCGTCGGTATGCCGGCTCTCGAGCGCGACCGGGCGTTTGACCTCTTCTACCGGGCGGCGCCGGTCCGGGGAGCCGGCGTGGGCGTCGGCCTGGCTATTGTCAAGCTTCTGGTCGAGCAGAGCGGCGGGACGCTGACATTGGACTCTGGCGAGGGTCAGGGGACCACCGTCGTTGCTGTGTTACCGCGGTACGACGCGACCGATTACCTGGAGTGAGCGCCGTGCGGGCGCCTTCTACTACCCATCAGGGGACGACGATGCCGGCGCAAAAAGAATGCAGGCGACCCACCGATCCTGAGGTGGCCGAACGCGACCGGCTGAGTGCCGCGATCGGCGGCCACGTGCTGGGCGTCCTCGGTCGGCCCGACGATCTGTTCCGCGTCCAGGTCCGCCGGCTCTGGGACGATCGCTACCGGGTGAACGTCCTGGTCGGCCCGGACGCGGCCTCGACCACGATCGCTCACAG
The DNA here is from genome assembly GCA_035494815.1 of Gemmataceae bacterium. GTDB lineage: Bacteria > Planctomycetota > Planctomycetia > Gemmatales > Gemmataceae > DATJGQ01. The sequence goes on along the minus strand of DATJGQ010000435.1, from coordinate 1,098 downwards.
CTATTTCCTTTTGGTCGACGAGGCCGGCCACGTCCACACGACGTCGCCGGCCATTCGGCGGCAGTACGACTCGTGACGCGGGCCGTGCCGGCGGCGGACCGCCTCCCGGGCGCGCGAAAGGACGGACAATGGAGCAAATCGTCCGAATCCAAGACATCGAGGCGATGCGCCGCCGCGAAGGCATCGACGACGTCGAGTTGCGGCAGGAGATTCCCGCGCTCGGCGTCCGCGACTTCGTCCACGTCACGCTACTGACCGGTGATGCGTCTTTTGCGGGCGAAACCGTGCTCGTGCGGATTACCGACGTCAGCGGCACCTCATTTCGCGGGTTCGTCGTCCGCAGGCCGACGGCGAAGGGGCTGACCGACATCAAGGCAGGGTCGCCCCTGACCTTTACAGCGGACCACATCCATTCCCTCCCGCGACAGCGCTTCGCTTCTGGGAGTTGACGTTCACGCCACGCACCAGTCAAGGTCGGTGGGTGGGACGACCTTAGCCGATTAAGACCCTGTTTGGATGAGGGAATCCGATGACCGCCAAGAAATCTCTACGGGAGCGGGAGAAAGAACTGAAATCTTTGCTCGCTACCCCGGCCGGCCGCGACGAACTCAAACACCTGGAGTCCTGCTACGCCGCGAAGGGCGCCAGATTGAGGGTCGGGCGTACGTCGATCATCACCTACCTTCTCGTGTACGAGAGAGAGCTCGGTCTGATCAGTAACGCGTGAGCGCCGCGTTTAGGCGCTCTCCCAAAGGGCGGCCGGGCCTTTACTCGCGAACTGAGCGTTTTGCTCGGTGGGGTTTCCAAGAATGCGGCGTCGCTCTTTCACGACCCGGGGAGTCTCCGCCGCTCTTGGCCGTCAGAACACGCTCAGCGCGTGGTCGGCGTCTCGGTGAGCGGTTCGTCAAGTCGGCGGAGGATTTCGCCGGCCACGAAGACCTTCGGGTTCGAGGTGCCGGCCCTGTCCATGAGGATTCCAGATTCGACCAGTTTCTCCACGTTCTTTTGCGCCGCCGGGTCCGTCTGGGTGAGGAATCGAGCCGCGTCCGGGATGGCGATGAACGGGTGCGTGAACAGCAGATTGACCAGCCGCACGGC
>DATJGQ010000434.1:0-10018 GCA_035494815.1 Gemmataceae bacterium | reverse complement strand
TGCGACGACTCCGGCCGTGACGCCGAACGCCGAACTCATGATCGCCGTCGGCACCACGCCTTTGAGGAAGTCGAGCACGAACACGAGCACGCCCGACTTGCGGCCGAGCACGCGGCCGACGTTCGTCGCCCCGATGTTGCCGCTGCCCGCCTTGAAGATGTCCACGCCCCGAGCCCGCGCCACGATCACCCCGAACGGCACGGACCCGAGCAAGTAGGAGAGGACAACGCCGACGACGACAGGCAACGACGGCATGCCGGCAGTATACGGAGAAATCAGTAACCACAGATGAACACGGATGAACACGGATCAGAGGAATTGAATTCCTTCTGGTCCGTGTTCATCCGTGTTCATCTGTGGCTAATTCTTTTCGCCGACCGCGAGCATACAGTCCGCCTGTCCCGCGGCGTAACACGCCCACGCGACGGTCCGCGCGATCGGTTTGCGAACAAGTTGCCGCTGCCAGAATGTCGGCCGCCCGATCCGGGACGCGAGCTTCGCCGACGACCGGAGCCAATCGCTGTGCCGGATGCGTCGCAACTGCGTGACGCGGAAGCCGGCCGCTTCCAGCATCGCCCGCAGTGTCGGCGGCGCGAAATGCGTCAGGTGCCGCGGCAGGTCGAGCGCGAACCACGCCGGCCCGAACCAGTGAAACGCCGCGCTGTCGATGTTCGGCACCGCGACCATCAGCCGCCCGCCGGGCGTGAGCAGATCGTACGCCGCCCGCAAGACGTCGAGCGGGTCATGGACGTGCTCGAGCGAGTGCCACATCGTCACAACGTCGAACGATGCCCTTTGGAGTTCCGGATGCGGCAAGGTGCCGGTCAAGACGCGAACGCCCAACTCGCCGCGAACGCGTTCGACCGTCTCCGCCGACACGTCGAGTCCGGTCGCTTGCCAGCCCTGCTGCTGCATCCGCCGCAGGAACGACCCGCCGCCGCAGCCGAAATCGAGCAGCCGGCCTTGCCCGTGCCAGGGGAGCACCCGCCGTTCGACGCACGGCCGGCCACGAAGCCTCGTGAAGAAAGACCACACGGGTGCCGATGCGACCCGAGACCCGAGACCCGAGCCGCGAGACGGTTTGGCGCCCGCGTCTCGTGTCTCGTGTCTCGTGTCTCGTTTTGCCCGGTGCGGTCGATAGTCCGCGGGGTAAAACTGTCCGATCGATCGCCGGTCCGGCCGGGGACTGGTGTAACAGAGCCCGCAGTCCTCGCACTGAACGACGACGAACCGCAGACCACGGCCGCCGGCGCTCGTATCCGGCGCCTCGACGAGCGGCCAACGGCGGTCACTCCCACAGAGCAAACACGCCGGTTCGTCCCACGTGATACCGCTAAAGGTCTCGGCCGGTTGTGGCTGAGGCGATACGATCATTCGTCAGCATCCCTTCCGACGAGAAAACCGGACGAGTATAAGCGCGTCTTCGCGGCTCGGTCAACCTCAGCCCCGACATCCGCTTGCGGCTATGCATCCGCCTACAATACCGGTGAATCTCTCCTCCTTAACACGGGCCCCACTCCCCATGTTCACCGTCCCGCTCGCCCCGACCCTCTCCCGCTGGGAACTCGCCGCGGAAACGATCGCCGTCAAGATCCGCTGGTTCGGCTTGTTGGTGGGCTACCTCTACGTCAACACCGGGGTCCCCGACGACCAGCGGCTGCCCCTCAACGCCATCCTCGCCCTCGGGGCCGCGTACACGCTGCTCGACAGCCTCTCCGGCCTCCGCGGCCGCGTCTTCCTCGGGCGGCTGCCGCTCGTCGTTTCCTCGATGGAGGCCCTCTTCATCGGCCTGTTGTGCTACTACCAGGGCGGGCTGGAAAACCCGTTTCGCTACTACTACGTTCTCTCGCTCATCTGCGCCGCGATCCGCCACTCCGTCCGTGTTACCGCGCTGACCTGCGCGTTGCACTGTCTGAGCGTCGCCGTGCTTTACCTCGCCCTGCCGCTCGACCGCCGCGACCCGTTCTCGCTCGGCCTGACGCTGCTCCTGCTCGTCTGGGTCACGTGGGCGGCCAGTTCGCTGGCCTGGATTTTGAAACAGTTCGGCGACCACCTCGGCCGCCTGAACGTCGCCCTGCGCGAAAACCAGACCGACCTCGAAGCCCGCATCGCCGAGCGGACGCGGGAACTGTCCGAGGCCCAGGCGCAGCTCCTGCACCAGGAGAAGATGGCCGCGTTCGGACTGCTCGCCGCGGGGATTGCGCACGAGGTCGGCAACCCGCTGACGTCGATCAGCACAATCCTGCAAGTCCTCGGCCGCCGCGACCACGACGCCTACACGCGCGAAAAGTTGAGCCTGGTGGGCGAACAACTGACCCGCATCCAGGGGATCCTTCGCGAACTGGTCAATTTCAGCCGCCCCGCGAGCACCGAGCGGACGCGACTGGATCTCGCCGACGTCGTGGCCGAGGCGCTCGGCATCGCCAAGTACTACAAGGGCATGAAGAGGCGCCGGATCGCGGTGAACGTCCCCTCCGACCTTCCGCGGATTGTGGGCGTCCGCGGCCAGCTCGTTTCAGTTTTCTTGAACTTGATCCTGAACGCGATCGACGCGACGTCGAAGGGCGGCCAGATCGAGATCGGCGCATCAGCCGAAGTGGAAGGTTTGCAAGCCTGGGTTCGCGACGACGGCCCCGGCATCGCCCCCGAGCACCGCGACCGCCTGTTTCAGCCGTACTTCACGACCAAGCGCCATGGCACCGGCCTGGGCCTGTTCGTCTGCCGACAGTTCGTCGCCGAGCATAGCGGCGAAATCGTGTGCGACTTGCGAGCGACAATAGGGACGACGTTCACCGTCCGAATTCCTGGGACGTCGCTTGCGCGGACGACGTGACGGCGTGACTCGCTGCCTGCAGGCGTGCAATGGTCCGAGTTCGCTACTGTCAATTTCGGGCTTGACAAGTTCGCAATTTGCGAAGTACCATCAGTCGCAGGCCAGGGTCGCTTGGAGTCGGCGAGCGACTCCCAGAGGCCGTATGATTCATGCACGTTATTTCGAGGAAGAAGCTTCGCGAGTTCTGTGCCGAGTATCCTAAGGCGGAGTCACCGCTCCGGGCTTGGTATCAGATCGCGAAGCGCGCGGAGTGGGAGAACTTTGCCGAAATCCGCAAGACGTTTTCGACAGCCGACGCTGTCGGCCGATTCGTGGTTTTCAACATTGGGGGTAACAAGTATCGGTTAATCGCCGCCATTCATTTCAACCGTGGAAAGCTTTACGTTCGGCACGTACTGACGCACGCCGAATACGACGAAGGGAAATGGAAAGGCGACTGAACATGGCAGGCAAGCGGGTAACGACAATCAGGGAATTGTATGGCAAGACGGAGGATCGCTATTTGGATTTGGTCCGCCGGTTCCCGCTGCGTCCGCTGCGGACCGATGCTGACCTCGATGTCGCCGTCGCGATTATTGACGGGCTCCTCGATCGTCCCAAGCTCACGGCCCCGGAGCGCGATTACCTCGACGTGCTGAGTGACCTGGTGGAGGCCTACGAAACCGAAACCATCCCGACGCGGCAGGTGAGCGACGCGGAATTGCTTCGCTTCCTGATCGGGCAGAAAGGTGTTACTCAGAACAGGGTCGCGGGCGGAGCCGGGATCGCCGAATCTACAATCTCCGAGGTGCTTGCCGGCAAGCGAAAGTTGAATCGCGCGCAAATCGCCAAGCTCGCCCGCTACTTTCACGTCGAGCCGGGCACGTTCCTATCGGCCTCGTGAGACGTTGAACCGCGATGACCTACGGCTTCGCCGGGGAGCAGCCCGGGTCGCCTCGACCGGGTCACCCGCCCTAATCCACAAACTTCCGCTGGCTATGGGCCGGCCGGATGCTCACGGTCACCGGCCGCTTCAACTGCGGCGAACTGACGATCGCCTCGCCAGTGCCTAAGAGTGGACAGCGGGCCCACATTTCGCGGGTCATGTCGCTGGTGGTGGTAATGAGGGCTTCCAGGTTGTGCATACTGCGAAGGGTGTGCACGATCCGGGTGTTGCACAGTTCGAAGATTTCCGGCGGCAGGTGGCCCGGCTGCTGGCTGATGAACGCCGTCGCCAGCCAGCGCTTGCGGCCGCGGCGGGTGACGTTTCGCAGCATCTGCAGGGTCGCCTGCATCGTCTGCACCTTCTCGCGGCTGATGAACGAGTGCGCCTCCTCGATCACCAGAAGCGTCGGCGGCGCCTCGGCGTGCGCGAGCTTGTACGCGAACGCTTTCCGGAGCAGGTCCGCCGTCACCAGGTTCTTGACCGTGTCGTTCGCCACGCTCACGTCGATTACCGTCACGCGGCCCGGCACCATCATTTCCGACGGGTCCAACCCCCGCATCTCCGGCTGGTCGATGGCGCCTGACCGCAGGAGCCAGAGCAGCTTCACCGCCAATCCCTGATAGTCGAATTGTTCGGAGTTGCGGCTGGACCGCTCGTTCGCCCGGTCGCGGAGTTGCCGCAACGTGTACGGCAGCTTCGCCTGGGGCGACGGGTCGAGCAGGCCGACCATCGCCTCCGACTCGGTCGTGACGAGCCGGCTGCCGGCGCGGCCCTGAAAGTGGTCCACGCAGTCGAGCAGGGCGTTCCGCTCGGCCATCGTTGCCTGGATCAGCTCGACGACGATGTTCGTTTCGAAGTCGGCCAGCCGCAGCGTGAACGGCTTGCTGTCGTGTCGTTCGCTGGCACAGCTGGCCGGGTGATACAGGTGGAAGTCCGCAACGCCCGCGGGCGGGCGGTTGAATTTGACCAGCGTCGTGTGCAGCGACTCTTCGACGCTGCCGCCGTCGAGTGCGACGTATTCGCCTTCGACGTCCACGACGATCACCGCCCAGCCGTGCGACGCGGCTTCCTCGATCAGCACCTGCGCGGTGTTCGATTTGCCGGAGCCGACCGTGCCGAACACGCCGACGTTGCGGGGCAGAACGCTTTTGCTCCGGCTGTTCAGGCAGACCGGGACGTCGGGCCGGCCGCCGAGCGTGCCGAGCACCATGTCGCCGTGACAGCCGATGAGTTCGCGGATTTCGTTGGTGGTGAGTTCGCGGACGGACGAACCCGGTGCCGGGCGGTTGGCCGTGTCCAGCGGCCGGCCTTCGACCAGCTCGCCCTGGATTTCGACTTCCGCCAGGACCGGCGACTCGCCGTTGCTCTTGTGGCGGTCGTCGGGGAAGAACGGTCCGCCGATGATCCGGCCGAGGAACGACGAATGCGTGCCGTTGCTGTCCTCGATCCGCACGAACTGGTCGCGGAGAATGCGGGACCGACTCGCGCCGACCGACCGGAGCATCACCCGCTCGTTGACGGCCGAGTCACTGTCCCAATCAATATGCCCGAGGATGGCGAGACCGGTGACGGTCGTCGTCGTGTCAGTCGGGATGCCCATTCGAGTCTCGGTTGCGAGCATGGCGGTCGGAGTCCGTAACGCGCTGGGCGAGTCGTCCCTGACCGACTCGGGCGCGGATTGAGGCCGGAGCCGTCCGTGGGGTCATGGCGCACCCCAACTCTAGCACTGAATTGTTTGCGGGCTGCGTAATGTCAGATCGAAATCGCGATTGTGCTGAGAAATGAATTCTTTTACGGGCAGCGGAAAACTACGATTCGCCCGGTTCTCATACTCACTTCTGTCCCTCGGCGAAAAGCTCTTTGAGCAGTCGCACGGCGGTCGCCACCAGCAGTTCGCCGGAACCTTCGGCACAACGCGTACTGACGACCTCGTAATTGCCCTGCGCGAATGCCCTGCGGGCCGGGATGTAGCCGACCGAGCCGTTGGCGAGTTCGGCGATGATCGTGTGCGGAAACGGCGAGTCCTGCTTGAGGGCAAGCCCTAGCTCCGCGAAGATCTCGCCCGGCAGCGATACCCACGCGACCTCCCGGCCGATCGCGACGACTTGCACTTCCACCTCGTGCGGCTGTCCGTGCCGTGCGTCCACGTCCAACACCTTGAACGCCTGGACCTGTTCGAGGAACGGCACGCGATTCGTTGACCGACCGTCGCCGCGGCGTTTGACCGAGTCACGCGCTTTCGTGACTTCCTCCCGCGTGACAGGGGCCAACGGGAGCTTGACGATCTCGCTCTTGACCCGGAGCGATCCGTCCGCGACCGGCTTGAGCCGCGGCATGGTCCGCAGGACTTCGGCGGCGAGGATCGTGCCCATGCGGGCGGCATTCTCGAACCCCTTCTGCGGCTCGGCCCAGTTCACGTCCACGTGATTGACGTCGCCGCAGCAGCCGGTCGTGTAGACGGTCACAATCTCCGGCCCGAGGACGTCGGCGAGCAATTTCGAGAACGTGTACGGCACATCGGCGGAGAATTTCAACCCGCCGATGTTGTCGAGGTGCACCGCGTAGTTGGCGTACACCGCGAGCGGCTTCTTCGTCGGCGAGGCGAACACGACCACGGGCAGGTCCGGGTCGATCGGGCCGGCGGGCTTGAGGATGCGCGGGTTCAGCTTGCCGGGGTTCCAACCGACGCTGCCGTCCGCCATGTGGTAGCGGCGATTAAACGCAATCGAACCTTCGTGCCCGTGGCCGATGGTGGCGCGGGCGGGTGCGAGTCGCTCTTCGGCGAGCTTGACGGCTTGTGCGAGCTTGATCGGCAATTCGGCCGTGTAACGGAGGGCCAGGTCGGACGTGCCGCCGAGGACGGCCTCGCGCGTCCCGCGATTGTTCATCAGTGGGCCGGTGTGCGAGTGCGTGGCGCTGATCATGACGGCGTCGCCGCGAACGCCGGTCGTTCGCTCGATCTCCCGGCGGGCCTCCGTGACGACTTGTCGTACGGTGCTGATCAGGTCCAGCGAGACGAGGGCCGCCTTGGCCCCATCCTTCTCGAGCACGAGCGCCTTGGCGTACAAATCGTCGTGGACGCCCTCGGCGGCGCGCTCGGAGTAGTAGCCGGCCATCGGCGTGCCGATCGGCGGCGTGATGACGACGGCCGCGGCGCCGACGCGCAATTCGTCGGCGACAACCGGAACGGTAAAGATCAGGGTCGCGAATGTCGAAATGAGGATGCGCATGGCGAATCCGATCCGTTGTAATATGCCGTTCACCGTCCGCAGCCGCGTAACAAGATGCCACCCGCCGTCAGCAACACGGCGGCGCAGGCGACCAGGGCCGGGACGAGCCATTTCGACTTGGTCGCTTCCTTGTCGCCACCCTTTTGCTCGCGACGGCGCCGACGCTCTTCGCGTTCGACCGCGCGGCGCTGGGACTCACTCATCGCCGGTTTATCCGGCACGGCGAACGTGTACCCGCACTTGTCACAGCGGACGGCGTGACCGGCCTGGAGTTCCGGCAGCCGGATCAACCCGCCGCAGTTCGGGCAGTGCTTCAGGGACATACCGGCGAGACTACATGTGTCGGCCGGTAAAGCACAAGCAAAATCGCGTGAGGGGATGACCGCTAAGCGGTATTACACAAGTCTGTTGCGGTGTGTTCACGAGCGCGGGTTGGTTCCCGTGCCTTACCGGCCAAGCTTTTGGTGATGTCTTCGCCCCGGAGGGGCGCAACAAACCAGCCCGGGGGCAACGCCCCGGGTCAGCCCGGCCATCGTACGCGTCAAGCCCTGAAAGGGCGCAACAACACGACACGGGCCTGTAGCGCCATTTCAGGGCTCGGCCCATTCCTTGGTCACTTTACCCGGGGCGTCGCCCCGGGCTGGTTTGTTGCGCCCCCTTCGGGGCGAAGCGGGCTCACCCGAGTCGTGACCGGTCGAGCGATCCAGCGAATATAACCGCGACGCCCGCCGCAACAGACTTACGTAATACCGGTAGAATACCAGGGTAGCCGTTGCCGTTAGTCGAGGACTTATGCCGCCGCGTGCCAGCCCGACGCCCGCCCGCATTCTCGTGGTTGACGACGAGCCGCTCATCCGCGAGACGCTCGCCGAATTCCTCATGTCCGAAGGGTTTGTCGTGGACGCGTGTGCGTCGGCGGAAGAGGCGCTCGAGCGGGCCGGCGAGCGCGAATACGACATCGCACTCTGCGACGTCCAACTTCCCGGCCTCGACGGCCTGGAACTGCTCGAACGGCTCATCAAAATCAGTCCGCGGACTTTCGTGCTGCTGATCACGGCGTACGCGACGGTCGAAAGCGCGGTCGAAGCGTTCCAGCGCGGCGCCCACGATTATCTGATGAAGCCGATCTTGCTCGACGAGGTGCTCGGCAAGATCCGGCGGATGCTCGCGTATCGTGACCTTTGTCAGGAGAACCAGGACCTCCGGCGGGAACTCAACCGCCGGCACGACCCCGAGCGGATCGTCGGCCACTCGCTGGCGATGCGTCGCGTGTTCGAACTCGTCGATAAGGTCGGTCCGGCCCGGTCCATCGTGCTCGTCACCGGCGAGAGCGGCACCGGCAAGGAACTGATCGCACGCGCGCTTCATCGCCTCGGGCCGGACCCGGCCGCCCGGTTCATCGCCGTCAACTGCGCAGCCATCCCCAATGACCTTCTGGAGAACCAACTGTTCGGCCATCGGAAGGGGGCGTTCACCGGCGCCGACCGCGACTCCGCCGGCGTGTTCGTGCACGCGGGCAAAGGGACCGTCTTCCTGGACGAGATCGCCGAGTTGGCCGCGGCGACGCAGGCAAAACTGTTACGGGCCATCGAGCAGAAGGAAGTCCTTCCCGTCGGGGCGAACGAGCCGGTACGCGTCGAGGCCCGCGTGCTGGCGGCGACGAATAAAGACTTGGCAAAACAGGTCGAGCAAGGACGATTCCGGGAGGACCTGTTCTATCGGCTGAACGTCGTCACGATCCACCTGCCACCCTTGCGGGAACGGCGCGAGGACATCCCCGACCTGGTCGAGTTTCTGCTCGCCAAACACGCGCGGGAACTGGGCAAGCGGTTCGCCGGCGTGACGCACGAGACCATGCGACTGTTGCGCGGTTGCCCGTGGCGCGGCAACGTTCGCGAATTGGACAACGTCCTGCAACGAGCGGTAATCCTGGGCGACGGCCCGCTCGTCACGCCGGCCGATCTGCCGCCCGATCTGTCGCCGCAGGAAAGTGAGCCGTCGGCCGTGGACGACCTCGGCGAGGCGGTCAGCCGATTTGAGAAACAGCACATCGAGCGAATCCTGCGGCAGACGCCGGACAAGAAGGAGGCGGCCCGACGACTCGGGATGGGGCTCAGCTCACTTTACCGCCGGATCGGCGAACTGGGGATTCAAACAAGAGATTAACCACGGAGGCACGGAGGACACGGAGAAGACAAGAAGAACAAATGTCTTCTTCGTGTCCTCCGTGCCTCCGTGGTTAATTCGGCTTCTTCTCCGCCGCCTGGAACATCCAATACAGGATCGCCTTGATCTCGAACGGCTTGAGGTCCGGCCGCAGCGACAGAATGCGTGCGGCGATGCCGGCGAGGTGAGGGGTGGCCCAGCTCGTGGCCGGCTCCTGCGCGAACGGGCCGAAATAGCCGCGGGCGTGGGCCTGGAACTCGACCTGATCGCGGAGCAGATACGCGAATTGCAGCGGGTCTTCGAAGAGGCCCTTGTCCACCGAGATCAGCGGCGGCGAAAACACCGCCGGGTAGCTGCGGGTCAAGGGGTGTTCGTTATGGGCGGCGGCGAAGACGAGGACGTCGCGGTAGTACGCCTCCTCGATCGCCCGCAGGAACTGTTGCCGCCGCGACAACGGCTGCAGTTTCGCCTCCGGCACGCCCAGCGAAAGGTTCACGATCTTGCACTGCCAGACGTCGATCACGTGGTGCAGGGCGTGGATGACCGTCTCCACCTCCGTGCCGCCCTGGGGACCGAAAACGTCGGCGGAGTACAACTGCACGCCCGGGGCGATCGTCAGGATGATGTCGGCGACCGTCGTCCCGTGGGGCGCACTCTGCCGGCCGGCATACGGCTGCGGCTCCGTTCGGTCGGCGGCAAAGACTCCGCCTTCGATCGGCCGGATCGTGACGCCCTGTCGCCCGTACTTTTCCTCGAGTGCCGCTCGCTCCACGCCGCTGTCGATGACGGCGACGCGCACCCCGACGCCGGTCGCCCGCGGGTCGCGGAGCAGCCGGTCGGGGTGCATCAGCGTGAGCAGCTCGT
>DATJGQ010000433.1:0-4854 GCA_035494815.1 Gemmataceae bacterium | reverse complement strand
ACTACCCGGAAGTCCCGCGGCCGCGACCCCGCGACGACGTGCAGGCGCGGATCGAGGCGCTGCTCGTAAAGTTGCGAGAGATGGAAGCCCGGCTCCGACTCGTCGAGGGCGAGGTCCGCGGGCAAATCGATCTGACCGAATTCGGAAAACCAGAACTCTTGCAGGGGCCGGACGAGGAATCGTGAATCGTGTTTGGTGTTTCCAACCGGTTCACGAAACGCCAAACACCAAACACCAAACACCAAACACCAAACACGATTTAGGCTGACGGTCGGTACGCCCGGAAGGCCCGCATGACCTCAAACAGGTCGGGCGTCACGCGGACTTCGTCGTCCAGGAAATCGCGGAGCCAGACGTAATGCTGCCGCTGGGCGGTGGCGAACAGCGGCAGTAACTCGCCCAGCCGCATGCGGACCGTCGCCTCGGCGGCGATCGGCGTTTCGTCCGGTTCGGTGGCGGGGTAAACGCGGAGCTGGCGTCGGGACATGCCGAAACCTCCCTGCGGGTGTGCCGCGACGATGCGTGAGGCGGGCCGCCGGGGGCAAGTGCGCGCCGGACGGCCTCACTCTCATAATCGGCAGCCGCCGCAATCGATCGTGAGCGATTCCCGTACTCCACGACCAGCAGCGGTCGGACAGGTGACATAGAATACGCGGGTCGCCCCGCCCTCACAATTTCTCGTCCGCCATGCCGATGACTTTCGCCATCCTCGGCGCCGGCGCTTGGGGCACGGCCATCGCGCGGCACCTGGCCGAGTTGCCATCGCATCACGTACGGCTCTGGTGCGCGCGACCGACGACCGCCGACGAACTGCGGTCGCATCGGGAAAACCGACCACTTCTTCCCGGCGTCACCATCCCGGACTCGGTCGAGATCACCGCGGACTTCGACCGGGCCGTCGCCGCCGCGGACGTCTGCGTCGGCGCCGTGCCGACCGTGCACATGCGCTCCGCATTTACGCCGTTCGCCGGCAAGTATCCCGCGACCGTTCCGTGGCTGAGTCTCGCCAAGGGGGTCGAGATCGAGACGTTTCTTCGGCCCACGCAGATCGCCGAACGCGTCTTGAAGGCCGAGCGCCTGGCCGTACTCAGCGGGCCCAGCCACGCCGAGGAAGTCAGTCGCGGTCTGCCGACGTCGCTGGTCGCGGCGAGTGCGGATTCGGAGCTGGCCCACTGGGTCCAAACGGCGTTTACGAGCGAGCGGTTCCGCGTCTACACCAACGCGGACGTCATCGGCGTCGAACTGGCGGGCGCGCTCAAGAACGTCGTCGGCATCGCGGCCGGCATCTGCGACGGCCTCGGCTTCGGCGACAACGCCAAGGCCGCTCTTCTGACCCGCGGACTGGTCGAGATGGCGCGTTTCGGCATCGCGCTCGGGGCCGAGCACGCGACTTTCTATGGCCTCGCGGGCGTCGGCGATCTGATGACGACTTGCTTCAGTCCACACGGCCGCAATCGCCGCGTCGGCCAGCGGCTCGCCGCGGGCGAATCACTCGCAGACATCCTCTCCAGCACCACGATGGTCGCCGAAGGTGTATACACGACCCGCAGCGTCTACGAACGAACGCTGGCGATGGGCGTCGAAATGCCGATTCTAAGCGAAGTTTATCGCGTGCTTTACCAAGGCAAGCCGCCGCTGCAAGCCGTGAGCGACCTGATGCTTCGGCGACTTTCGCGCGAACAGCTGCCGACATAGTCGCCGCCGAATAAAGGCTCCTTGATTTCTCATCACTTGCAGCGGAGAATTCGTTAGCCAGCTAATCGTCTCCGGTAAGTGGACATCGTGTCCGCGAACGGGTAAGAGGGACAGAGTCAATCCCGCCGTAGTTGCTCGGCGAAGCCGAGGTCTCCCATGCGAAAAGTGCTGACGTTTCTTGTAATGGTCGCCGCGGTGGCCGGAAGCGGCTATTGGTATGTCCAGCGCGCCTCCGCCCGGCCGATCCAGTTCAAGACCGCCCCGGTCCTTCGCGGCGAATTGCAACTGACGATCAGCGCGACCGGCGTCGTCCAGCCCGAAGAGGTCGTGGACGTCGGCGCCCAGGTCGCCGGGATGATCAAGGGTCTCGGCGAGGACCCGCAGGACAGCATGCGGACGGTCGATTACGGCAGTGCCGTCGAGCAAGGCACGGTGCTCGCGCGCATCGACGACGCCTTGTTCGTCTCCGACGTGGATCAGGCCGAGGCCTCGGTCGAGCAGGCGAAGGCGAACCAGCAAAAAGCCGAAGCCGACCTGCAGCAACTGCGGGCGAAACTCCGCCAGGCCGAGCGCGATTGGCAACGCGCCCAGGTCATGCGCCGCACCCCCGGCACGATCACCGAGGCGGATTACGACATGTACCAGGCGAACTTCGAGTCGGCCCAGTCGCTCCTGGCGGTCGGCGAAGCCAGCGTCAACCAGGCCAAAAAGGCCGTCCACATGAACGAGGCGGGGCTGGCGAAGGCGCAGAAGAACCTCGGCTATTGCACGATCCAATCGCCGGTCAAGGGCGTGATCATCGACCGCCGCGTCAACGTCGGCCAGACGGTCGTGTCCAGCCTCAACGCGCCGAGCCTTTTCCTGATCGCGAAGGACCTCAAGCGGATGCAGGTGTGGGTGTCGGTCAACGAGGCCGACATCGGCCAGATCCGCCCGGGGCTGCCAGTCAGTTTTACCGTCGACGCGTACCCCGGCGAGACGTTCCGCGGCGTCGTGGGCAAGGTTCGGCTCAACGCGACGATGACACAGAACGTCGTGACCTACACCGTCGAAGTGAACACCGATAACTCCAGCGGCAAACTGCTGCCGTACCTCACGGCCAACGCGCTCTTCGAAGTCGGCCGGCACGACAACGTGCTGCTGGTGCCGAACGCGGCGCTGCGGTGGTGGCCGCAGCCCGAGCAGATCGCCCCCGACGCCCGCGAGAGCCGCGGCAAAGCCCGCCGGAAGGATTCGGGCGCCAAGGAGGCCATTAAAGACCCCGCCGAACGCGGCACGGTCTGGGTCCGCGACGGCCAGTACGTCCGGCCGATGCAGCTTAAAATCGGCTGGAGCGACGGCAATTTCACGGAATTGCGCGACGACACGCTGCCCGAGGAGACGCAAGTCGTCACCGGCGAATCGCGGCTCGCGACGAATGACGCCGCCAGCAATCCGTTCGCCCCGAAGATGTTCGGCGGCGGCGGGAAGTCCTCCCAATGACCGAGGCGCGCCGATGGCCCTCATCGAATTGGAAGACGTTTTCAAGACCTACCACCTCGGCGAGGTGGACGTGCCGGTGCTCCGCGGCGTGTCGCTGGACATCGAAGGCGGCGAGATGGTCGCGCTGATGGGCGCGTCCGGCTCCGGCAAAACGACCCTCATGAACATTCTCGGCTGCCTGGACCGGCCGAGTTCCGGCCGCTACTCCCTCGACGGGCACGCGATCGAGAGCCTGTCGTCCGACCAGCGGGCCCTCGTCCGGAACGACAAGATCGGCTTTTGCTTCCAGAACTTCAATTTGCTGCCGCGGACGAACGCGCTGGAGAACGTCATGATGCCGCTCTCCTACCGCTCGGTGGACCTGAGTGAGCGAGACGCCGACGCCCGCGCCCGCAAGTTGCTCGCGCGGGTCGGCCTGGCCGAGCGGATGGACCACGAGCCGTCGCAACTGTCCGGCGGGCAGCAGCAGCGGGTCGCCATCGCCCGCGCCCTGATCAACAACCCGCCGCTGTTGCTCGCCGACGAACCGACCGGCGCTCTTGACTCGAAGACGGCCGAGGAGATCCTGACACTGTTTCAGCATCTCAACGAGGAAGAAGGGATTACGGTCGTGCTGGTGACGCACGACGCCGAGGTCGCCGGGCATTGTAAGCGCGTCATCCGCATCCGCGACGGCGTGATCGAGGCGGGTGGACATACGCCCCAACTCGCCGCCGCCGGAGGACCGACATGAAAAAGCTCTACCGCACGCTGCGGATGGCGACGCACGCACTCCGCCGGAACGTCCTGCGGTCGGCTCTGACCACGCTCGGCATCATTATCGGCGTCGCCGCCGTCATCGCGATGATGGAGATCGGCCAGGGCTCGTCGACCGCCATCCGCAAGACGATCGCCAGCATGGGGGCGAACAACCTGCTGGTCCAGCCCGGGACCGCGTCGAGCGGCGGCGTGACCTTCGGCAGTGGCAGCATCGTCACGCTCACGCCGCAGGACGCCGAGGCGATCCTGCGCGAATGCCCCGCCGTCCGCGCCGTCGCCCCGATCGTGCGGGCGCGGACGCAAGTCGTCTACGGCAACCGCAACTGGGTCCCGCTCTACATCTACGGCACCACACCGGACTTTCTCGACGTCCGTGAGTGGACGGACCTCGTCGAAGGCGAGCCGTTCAGCGAACGCGACGTCCGCAACGCCAGCAAGGTCTGCCTGATCGGCCAGACGATCGTCCGCGAACTGTTCCAGAACCGCTCCCCGCTCGGCCAGGAGGTGCGGGTGCAGAACGTCTCGTTCAAGGTCGTCGGCGTCCTGAGCGCCCGCGGGGCGAACATGATGGGCCTCGACCAGGACGACATCCTGCTCGCGCCCTGGACGACGATCAAGTACCGCGTCTCCGGGTCGAGCCTGCAGAACGTCAACCAGAGCGCCGCGGCCGTCACTAACCCCACGACGCAGGTCAACACGCTGAACCAGCTTTACCCCGGCACGCAGGCGACGCTCTACCCGGTCCCGTCGCCGATGCAGCTGGCCGACACGCCGCTGCCGGTGCGGTTCACGAACGTGGACCAGATCCTCACCGCCGCGACCACGTCCGGGGAAATCTCGGTGGCGACGCGGCAGGTCACTCAGGTGCTGCACGAACGGCATCGCATCCGCGCCGGCCAGCCGGACGACTTCAACATC
>DATJGQ010000432.1:0-3193 GCA_035494815.1 Gemmataceae bacterium | reverse complement strand
GGGCCGCTGTACCTTCAGAATCACGGCAACCCCGTGCACTACCGGAACGTCTGGGTCGTGGAGAAGCAATGACCGGCGATCCGCACGTTGCTCGGCCGACGCCGCACACCGCCGACGACCTGGACGCGCGCGACCCGTTGGGGTCGTTCGCGGCCGAGTTCGCCAAGCCCGCGGATACGATTTACCTCGACGGCAATTCGCTGGGCCTGCTCTGTCGCCCCGCGGAAGAGAAACTGCACCAGGCGCTCGAAGCGTGGCGGCGGCGGGCGATCCTCGGCTGGACCGAAGGCCCGGAACCCTGGTTCGACATGTCGCGTCGGGCTGCCGCGCTGCTCGCGCCGATCTTGGGCGCAGACGCCGCCGATGTGATGGTTGGCCAGTCCACGACCGTCAACCTGCACCAACTCCTGGCCACCTTCTACGACCCGCACGGCCCGCGACCACGAATCCTGATCGACGAGAATTGCTTTCCGACCGACCGCTACGCCGTCGAGAGCCATCTGCGGCTCCGCGGCCGTGACCCGGCGCGGGACCTGGTTATAGTGCCGAGCCGGGACGATCGACCGCTCGAAGAGACCGCGCTCCTTGGCGCGATGGACGACACGGTCGGGCTCGCCGTCCTGCCCACGGTTCTCTACCGCAGCGGGCAGTTGCTCGCCGTCGCGGCGCTGACCCGTGCCGCCCGTGCGGCAGGCGTTCAGATTATCTGGGACTGCTCCCATTCCGCCGGCGTCGTGCCCCATTACTTCGGGGCGGACGATGTCGATTTCGCGTTCGGGTGCACGTACAAGTACCTCAACGGCGGGCCAGGGTCGGTCGGATTCATGTACGTCAGCCGGCGGTGGCGCGACTACCGGACTGGGCTCGCCGGCTGGTTCGGCGGCGACCCGGCGCGGCAGTTTGAGATGGCCCCGGAGTTCATTCCGGCCGCCGACGCCGGCCGGTTTCTGATGGGCACTCCGCACGTGCTGAGCCTGGCCCCGTTGCTCGGCGCCCTGCGACTGATTTTGAACGCGGACGTCGCCGCCCTCAGAGCGAAATCGCTGCGGCTCACCGCGTTCCTCCGTCAAACGATCCAACGGCGGCTCGCCCGACACGGCGTGCGCGTCATGACGCCCGCGGAAGAGCACCGCCGGGGCGGACATATCACCCTCACACACCCGGACGCCGGACGCTTGTCGCGCGCCCTGCGGGCCCGCGGCGTGATCCCCGACTTCCGCCCGCCGGACCTGCTGCGTCTCTGT
This sequence comes from Gemmataceae bacterium, assembly GCA_035494815.1. Lineage (GTDB taxonomy): Bacteria > Planctomycetota > Planctomycetia > Gemmatales > Gemmataceae > DATJGQ01. The sequence continues at coordinate 1,949 of DATJGQ010000432.1, read as the reverse complement.
CCGTCCCCGCTGTACACGTCCTTCGCCGAGTGCGAGCGGGCCGTCAATGTCATCGACGAACTGCTGACGAATCGCTCTTACGAGACCCTCGCGGATCGCAATGCCCTCGTCACCTGAATCGCGACTCTACGATTTGTCACGACCGTTGACCGCGACCACCGCCTGCTGGCCGGGCGACGTGCCGTTTTCGTTCCGCCTCGGCTGGCGGATTCGCGACGGGGCGAGCGTCAACGTCGGGGCGGTCGACACGAGCGTTCACACCGCGACCCACTGCGACGCGCCGTATCACTACGACGATGCCGGAGCGACGGTCGACCGATTGCCGCTCGAAATCTTCGTCGGCCCTGCGTGGATCGTCGACGTCCGCGGCCGCGATCGTTGGCGAGACCGCCTGGCCGATTTGAATTTCGCCGAGACGCCGCGAATCCTCTTCCGTACCGGCGGTTGGCCGGACACGTCACGCTTTCCCGACCGCGTCCCCGTCATGGAGCCCGACTTGCCCGACTGGCTCGCCGACCGCGGCGTCGTCCTGGTCGGCGTGGACCTGCCGTCGGTCGATCCGCTCGATTCGAAGACGCTCGGCATCCATCACGCGCTGGGGCGGCGCGGCATCGTCATCGTCGAAGGGCTGTGGCTGGACGAGGTGCCGGAAGGCCGGTATGAGTTCATCGCGCTGCCGCTGAGAATTGAAGCCGCGGACGGTTCGCCGCTGCGCGCGGTGGCCCGCCACGCCTGATTAGCGCGGCAGGTCGTCCCGCTCGGCGAGCAGTCGGCTCACCATCGCGACCGCCTGTTCCTTGGTTTTGACGATCCCGTCCAGTTGCGCATCCCGGACCGCGTCGAGCAGCCGTTTGTAGGCCGGTCCTTGCGGGATCCCGAGCGCCTTCAAGTCGTCCCCCGTCACCAGCGGCGGCGGGTTCAATTCCTCCGGCGGCCAGTCGCGCAGGCAACGTTCGCAGAACTCGACCGCTTCCAGGTCGCGGCCGCTCGCCCGCGCGTCGGCCCGGTGGAGGTCGAGTAGCTCGCGAATGCCGGCGTGCGCGAGCACCGGCTTGAGCGTCGCGTGACGCAGGCGTGGGGCGTCGGCGAGGTATTGGTGCTTTTCGACCAGCCACTCGATCCGCTTCCGTTCCGCCGTGGAAAGCCGCAACCGCTCGCTGACGACGCCGGCCAGCCGTTTGCCGACGTGCTCGTGGCCGTGATAGGTGTACCGGTCCGGCGTGCGGCCGACGGTCCGCGGCTTGCCGACGTCGTGCAACAGCGCCGCCATCGCCAGCTCGAATGTCGCCGACTCGGGCAGTCGTTCCACCACCGCCAGGGTATGGCCCCACAGGTCACCGTCCGGCGCGGCCGGCCGGCCGTGCGGGAAACCCACGGTCGCGGCCAACTCCGGCAGGATCGGCTTCAAGAGTCCCACCTGTTCGAGCAGCCGCATCCCGTCCGCCCGTCGCAGATTCGTCAGCAGCTTCCGCAACTCGTCGGCGATGCGTTCCGCGCTGACGACCGTGATCGTATCCGCCATCGCCTTGATCGCGGCGGCCGTCCCCGGGTCGAGCGTGAACGCGAATCGCGCCGCGAACCGCACCGCCCGCAACAGCCGTAGCTTGTCCTCGGTAAACCGCTTCACCGGATCGCCGATCGCGCGAATGATCCCCGCCTTCAGGTCCGCCTCGCCGCCGACGTAATCGATCACCCGTTCGGCTAGGGGGTCGAAGAACATGCCGTTGATGGTGAAGTCGCGGCGCTCGGCGTCTTCGTGGGCGGTCGAGAAGGTGACCGCGTCGGGGTGCCGGCCGTCGCTATAATCGGCGTCGCTCCGAAAAGTCGCGACCTGCACCTTGATCGGCCCGTCCGGCGTCCGTGGCCCGAGCACCTCGACGACGCCGAAACTGACGCCCACCGCCACTGTCCGCTTGAACAATTGCTGCACCTGTTCCGGCCGGGCGTCG
>DATJGQ010000431.1:0-2014 GCA_035494815.1 Gemmataceae bacterium | reverse complement strand
CTTGGACGCCGACCAGCGCGTCCCCGGCCCCGGCGGGTCCGACGCGTTGGACGATCTGGCCGAGTCGGTCCTGCGAACGAAAGGCACGGTCGTGGTCGTGCCGGCGGAGCGAATGCCGACGCGCAGCGGCGCGGCGGCGACGTATCGGTATTAGTCATGGGACATATGGGACTCATGAGTCTTATGTGTCCCGTCCGGAAATCTGGAGGCCACTTTCATGGACCGTGCCACGTGCTTTCTCGGCGGCGCCGCCATTGGCGCGGCGGCGATGTACTACCTTGACCCGGAGCGGGGACGCGCGCGCCGCGCCACGTGCGAGTCGCGGTGGGCGGGTCGTGCCAATATGACCAAGGACTATCTCGGCAAGGCCGGCCGCGACCTGTCGCACCGTGCGCAGGGCCTCGCCGCCGAGACGACCAACCTGGCGACCGGGAAGATCCGCGAACGGACTCCGGCGGAAGGCGGCCATCAGGCGCCTTCGATCGATCTGCTGCAGGGGAACCTCGCCCCCGGCACGCGCCTGGTGCTCGGCACCGCCGGCGCCGGCCTTGTCGCTTTGGGCCTGACGAAAGAAGCACCACAGGCGTGTCTGCTGGGCAGCATCGGCCTGGCCATGATGTGGCCGGCCGTCAGCGGGGCCGGCGCCGCCCGCTCGTTCGGCCTCAAGGGTGGCCGTGGCATCGGCGTACAAAAGGCGGTTTCCATTGACGGCCCGGTCGAGCGCGTTTTCCCGTTTTTCACTCGGTACGACAACTGGCCGCGATTCATGGCCCATCTGAAGGAGGTAAAGGGCCTCGGCAACAGCCGCTCGCACTGGGTGGCCGCGGGCCCCGTCGGCATCCCGGCTTCCTGGGACGCGCGGATCACGCAATTCGAAACGAACCGCCTGATCGTCTGGGAGAGTGAACCGAATTCGATGATCGCGAACGCCGGAAGTCTGCGGTTCGAGCCGGCAGGGAGCGGAACGCGGGTGACGATTCGCATGTGGTACCGGCCGCCGGGCGGTATGCTCGGTCATTTCGCCGCCCGCCTGTTCGGCGCCGACCCGCGCAGCGAAATGGACGACGACCTGATCCGGATGAAAGGCCTGATCGAACAGGGCAGCACGCACGCGCCGGGCAAAGGCCAGGTCGCGCGGCAGGACGTGCTCACTGGCACCGCGCCGGAACCGGCACCGGCAATGTAATTGCTCGGGCCGGACGAAATCGCAAAGTAGCCGAGGCGTTGCGAACCGACGCACTGCGGGCGGTGTCCGTCTCCGGTCGAGCATTGTCAGCCGTTCGGAGGACTGGTAGAATCCCGAAACCACTCGGAGAGGTGGCTGAGTGGTCGAAAGCACCGCTTTGCTAAAGCGGCGTAGGGGTCAAACCCTACCGCGGGTTCGAATCCCGCCCTCTCCGCTGCAAAAGAGCCAGCAGTCGTAATCACTCTATTCTTGGTGACTTGCGATACGATGTATCGCTGGCACCCACCCGATTTCCCGGATTTGTCCCGCTCGACGGTGGTGTGCCTGCCGTCTTCTCCGGCGGCGATCAGTGCCGCCAACACCATCGCAAGAGCGATGCACGTCGTAACCTTCATCGGTCATTTCCTTTCGCCGGCGTCGGCCGCCGGCATGCCGGTCCCGAACGCAACCTCGTCCATGAAGCGTTGCGACTCCTCGTCAGTCAGCTTGTAGTAGTTGGCCGCCATCGACTTGTCGGACGAGTGGCCGAGCCACGCGTCCACGACGCGTTGCGGGATGCGGTTGTTGACGGTAAACGTCTCGAAGAAGTGTCGGAGCGAGTGGAGCGTATAACCGCCGCCACCGCGTCCGGCCTGAAGGCCAAGATGCCTTAGCGTCGCCAGGAATCGCTCGTTCAGCTTCTTGACGTTGACCGGCCGGTCGCTGCCGGCGGATACCGACGTCGCCGGGTCGATAAAGAGCCATCGGCAGTGCGTTTCCCCGGGTGCAGCTCACGAGCAAGCGGAGCCGCGGGTGGATGGGTAGCTTCCGCGATCTCCGAGTCTTCGT
>DATJGQ010000430.1:0-3574 GCA_035494815.1 Gemmataceae bacterium | reverse complement strand
GCTGGCCAGGCGCAGAAAGTCGCTATAGGCGATCTGTTTGCTATTCGCGAACGGGCCGTAGAGAACCAAGGCGAAGAACAAGGCGACGAGCGTGAGCAGCAGGATCAAACTGCCCGGCATGAAAGGGCCCGGCTTGCGGCTTTTCGAGCTCGGCCGGGGGTTCGAACGCGACGGCATGGAGCGTACCTTTGAACTCCAAATACGCGGAGCGCGGCCGGGCCGCGCGCCGCAGAATCATTCCACCATTATTGTAAGGAAGAGGGGAATGCTCTCAACGCCGATTCGGGCGGGGCCGGCGATCGGAGCCGGAAACGTAAGCGACGGCCCCCTCTGACCATGACCGTCGCTTACGCTTCCGGCTCTGACCGACTGGGCGGAGGGGGTTCTTCCCGGGCCTTAAAGAAAGCTTCGAGTTCGCCGAGAGTCGTCAAGTACTCCTTGCCTTCGCGTTTTGCCTTTGTGAGCGTCGGCAAGGGCTTCGGCTTCGGCGGCCGCCGCTCCGGGAGCGGCCGGCGGGGCGGACGCGGCGACGGCCCGACGGGTTGTTCGGTCGCGTCGGCGGGCGGTGCGGGCTGGCTGGCGTGCGCGGGAGCGGGTCGGCGGCCGCGGCGCGGCGGACGTCCCCCCCGTTGGTGGTCGCCACCGCCCGGCGGCGGGCCGTGTCGCTGGCCGTCGCGCGGCGCCTGTTGCGGGCGACGTTCCGGCGGCCGACGTTCCGTCCCCGGTGCGATCATCGTCAGCGACACCCGACGGCGGTCGGCGTCCACCGACAACACCCACACGTTGACGACATCGCCCACCGCCACGACCTCGTGCGGGCTCTTGATGTAGCGGTTGGCCATCTGGCTGATGTGCACCAGTCCGCTGTCTTTCAGGCCGACGTCGACGAACGCCCCGAAATCGACGACGTTCAGGACCGTGCCCTTGAGTTCCATCCCCGGCGTCATGTCTTCGAGCCGCAACAGGCCGCGCTTGAAGATGGGCGGCGGCAGTTCGTCTCGCGGGTCGTAATTCGGTTGCGCGAAGGCGTCGAGGACGTCGCGGGCGGTCGGTTCGCCGATATTCAGCCGTTGGGCCGCGTCGGGCAGCGCGACGGACCTCAGCCGATCGTGGATCGCGTGGCCCGGGCCGACTTCGCGGAGCACGTCCGGCTCGAACCCGAGTTCGCCGAGGAGCTGCCGCGCCGCGGGGTAAACGTCCGGATGAATCCAGGTGACGTCGAACGCGTTATCGCCCGCGACCTTGAGGAACCCGGCCGCCTGTGTGAACCGCGATTCGTTGACGCTCGGCACCTGCTTCATTTGCTCGCGGTTGGCGAACGGACCGTGTTTTTGCCGGTGCTCGACGATGTCGCGGGCGACGAGTTGATTGAGGCCCGACACGTGCCGCAACAGCGCGACGCCGGCCGTGTTCAGGTCCACGCCGACGTGGTTGACGCACGACTCGATCACCTCTTCGAGCGATTCCTTGAGGTGCTTCGGATGCACGTCATGCTGGTACAGGCCGACGCCGACGTGTTGCGGGTCGATCTTCACCAGTTCGCTGAGCGGGTCCTGCAGCCGGCGGCCGATCGAGATGGTGCCGCGGAGGGTCGCGTCGACGTTCGGGAATTCTTCCTTGGCGATCGGGCTGGAAGAATAGTCGCTCGCCCCCGCCTCGTTGACGATGACGTAAGCGAGATCCTCCGGCGCATCGGGCAGTGGCGGCAACGGCGGGGGCGGCGGAGCGGCGGTCAGCGGCGGGGGCGGTTCGGGCGCGGCCATCGGGACCGGCACGTCCGCGGCGGGCGTCATCATCGGCGCCGTTGCCAACAGGTCGGCAATCACGGCCGGCGACGTGGTCGACGCGCCGACGTGATCCGGAGACATGCCCGCGAGGGCGAAGGCCGGCTCCTCGGACGCGGACGCCGCCGGCGTGGTTTCGGTCGGAGCGGCGGGCGGCGCGACCGGCGTTTCCGTCGGTGGCTGGGGCGGCGGCAGTTCGCCACGGCGACGGGCGTCCAGCTCTTGGATCAACGCGGCAACCAGCTCTTCGGTCTCCCGGCACGCCGTGCCGTTGCCGATCGCGATGACCCGCGTCTGATGGCGGCGGATTAACTCTTCCAGCTTCGCCTTGCCTTCCGCCAGCTTCTTCTGCGGCTGGTGCGGAAAGATCGTGGCATCTTCCAGCAGTTTGCCGGCTTCGTCGAGCGCGGCCAGCCGACAGCCGGTCCGAAATCCCGGGTCGATGGCAAGGACGCGCTTGCCGCGCAAGGGCGGCTGCAGCAGCAGACTCTGGAGATTCCGGGCGAAGACGATGATCGCATGATCCTGCGCCCGTTCCGTCAGCTCGCGGCGCACTTCGCGCTCGAGATTCGGCAGCAGAATGCGGTTCAGAGCGTCTTCAATGATCGGCCGCAGCGACTCGAGGTGCGGGTGATCCGCGATGGAGATGCTCGGCTCGGTCTTCAGCACCTCCTCGGTGACGCGGCGGACCGCCTCGGCGTCGAACTCGAGTTTGACTTTGAGCGCGTTCTCCTTCTCGCCCCGGTTCATTGCCAGCACGCGGTGCGGCGGCACGTGGCGGACCGGTTCGGTGAACTGGAAATAGTCCTTGTATTCGAGACCCTTGCCTTCCGGCAGCGTCTCGCTCTTGGCGCTCGTCAGCTTGCCGGTGTCCCACAGGACGTGCCGGACCGCGCCGCGGACGTTTGCCGTCTCAGCCACAACCTCCGCGAGGATGTGTCCGACGCCCTGCAAGACCTCCTCGACGGTGTTGAGCTGCTTCTCCGGGTTGACCATCCCCGGAAGGATTTCGGCGAGGTTTCCGACGGCCGGGTCGCGATTCCACAGTGCCATGGCCAGCGGTTCCAGCCCCTTGTCGCGGGCTTCGGCCGCGGGAGTCCGCTTCTTGGGCTTGAACGGGAGGTATAAATCTTCGAGGCGTTTCGGCGAATCGGCCGTCACGATCGCGGTGCGCAAATCGTCGGTCAGCTTGCCCTGCGAATCGACGCTCTTGAGGATCGTCTGCTTGCGATCGGCGAGGTGCCGCAGTTGGCCGACGCGGTGCCGGATGCGACGGACCGCCTCCTCGGTCAGTCCGCCGGTTCGTTCCTTGCGATAGCGGGTAATGAACGGGACCGTATTGCCCTCGTCCATGAGCTGGACGACGGCCTCGACATGGATTTTGCGGATCTGCAGGTCCTGGGCGATACGGGACAGGTCGAGCGGGGGCGGCGTCACGGCCGGCAGCGTGGCGGTGTCCATGGCGGCTGCAGTTCCTGAGGCGACTTCGTGTTCGGCACGCCGGGGGCGGTCGTAAGAAAGCACCGGGAATTCTACGAGATCGACCGCCGGCATGCGAGGAAAGTTCGGTAACGACCATACATCCCCGCCGTTCGTCACGGCCGGCACCCGTCCGGCGGCGCGGCTAGACTTTACGGGACCGGAGCGACGCGCAGGACCCGCACTCCGTTTGCGGTTACGCCCGCGGAAGGACTTTGCGGTGTCTCAATACGTTTGGTACAAATAGGGGGCTGACAGACTCGTGATCGTGGATCATGGATCGTGATTCGTGCGGCGAATCACGAATCACG
>DATJGQ010000429.1:0-6811 GCA_035494815.1 Gemmataceae bacterium | reverse complement strand
TCGAAGACTCGGGTCGCGGCGGAACAATTCACTGCACCAGCTTCTCCATCGCCGGCCGCTTCAGATGATGGCCGGTGGCGTCCTGATATGCCTTAGCAAGGGCCAGAATCTCCGCCTCGCCATACAGCCGGCCCGTGAACGTGACCGACATCGGCTGATCGCCGTTAAACCCGTTCGGGATCACGACGGTCGGGTGGCCGGTGAGGTTCGTCAGCGCCAGGTCGTTGCCGCCCACGTACATGTCGACATGCCCCATGACCTGTTCCATCTCCTGCATGAAAAGCGTGCGGACGCGGTTGGCGCGGATGTATTCCACGGCCGGGACGAATTCGGCCGAGCGGAATGTCCCGACCCACGCGTTTAATCCCTCGGTGACGCCCTGTCGCGTCAGGTCGTCAAAAGCCGTGCCCGCCTCGACGCTCAAGATGAAGTTGAGGGCGTTGACCGGATATTTGCTCGGTAGCTTGATCGGCACGAGTTGGACGCCGATCTCGCGCAGTACCTTGAGCGAATCGTCGCTCGTCGCCGCCATGCCACCGCGGCCGCCGCGGCCGCCGCGTTCGCCCGGCTCGAAATAGCCGACCTTCAAAGTTTTCAAATCTCGCTTCGCGGGCCAGGTAAACGGGCGGTCGACGGCGCACGGGTCCAGCCCGTCGAAGCCGTGGACCGCGCCGAAGACGAGCGCGCAGTCCTCGACCGTGCGCGCGATCGGGCCGAGCTTGTCCATCGTCCAGGCAAGTGCCATGCAGCCGTAACGGCTGACGCGGCCGAAGGTCGGCCTCAGCCCGGTCACGTGGCAGCGGGTGCACGGGGAAATGATGCTGCCGCGGGTCTCGGTGCCGATCGCGAAGCCGACCAGGCCCGCGGCGGTCGTGCACGCGGAACCGGCGGACGAGCCGCTGGAACCTTGCCGTATATTCCATGGGCTGTTGGTTCGGCCGCCGAACCACTGATCGCCCTGGGCCAGTGCCCCGAGCGTGGTCTTGGCGACGAGCACGGCCCCGGCTTCGTCCAGCTTCTGGGCGACCGTCGCCTTCATGTCGATCGTCTGATTCTTAAATGGCGTCGCGCCCCAGGTCGTCTTGTAGCCGGGATAGGCGATCAGGTCTTTCGCCCCCCACGGGATGCCGTGCAGCGGGCCGCGGTACCGGCCCGCGGCGATCTCGCGGTCGGCCGCCTCCGCCTGCTTGAGGGCCAGTTCGTCGGTGAAGCTGACGACGCAGTTGAGCGCCGGGTTGTATTTGTGCAGACGTTCGAGGTAGAGCTTGGTCAACTCGACCGACGACACCTGTTTCGTGCGGACCAAGCCGGCGAGCGCCGTCAGAGGAAGAAACGCGAGGTCGTCCGCCGAGTCCGGCCTTTTGGGAGGGTCCTTGGCCGTTGCCTCGACACTGCCGCGCGGCTCGTTGCCGTTGGGCCTTTGCCAGGGGGCCGGGTGAAAGTTCACGGCGGGAACGACGCCGTTATCCAGCTTGATGCCGCGGAGCTGTTCGAAACTTCGGATCGTTTGGCCGAGGCCCTGGGCGAGTCGTTCGCGGTCGGTGTCGGACAGCTTGATGCCGGAAATCCACTCGGCCTGCTTGATCATCTCCGCCGTGACGCCCGATTGCGGCTGCTGTTGGGCCTGCGCCACGAGTGCCCGTTGAAACACGGCCGTGCCGACGCCGACGGCCGCGACCGTCTTCATCAGTTGTCGCCTCGTCGGTGCGGTCACTTCGTCGGTCCGTTCGTCGCTCGTCATGAGATGTTCGCCCCAGAGGGTGTCGATTCACCAGTCCACAACAGAGCCGTCGTTGGCGTCGTAGCTTTGCTGATTCTTCCAATCGTGGCCGATCTTGTCGGCCATCAGGTTATCGTCGAGTTCGATGCCGAGGCCCGGCCCGGTCGGCAGGTCAATGTAGCCGTCGCGGAGTATGAACGGCTTCTTGAGATAGCCCTCGCCGAGCGAGACCTGTTCCTGGCAGAGGAAGTTCGGGATCGATGCGGCGAGTTGTACGCCGGCGGCGAGTGAGATCGGCCCGAGCGGGTTGTGCGGGGCGATCGCGGCGTAATACGCCTCGGCCATCCCCGCGATGAGGCGGCACTCGGTGATGCCGCCCGCGTGACACAGATCCGGCTGCAGTACGGTCGCCGCTTTCTTTTCGAGGACTTCGCGGAAACCCCACTTGGTGAAGACGCGCTCGCCGGTCGCGATCGGCAGGTGCGTGCCGCGGGCGATCTCGGCCATGATGTCGTGGTTCTGACAGTTGACGGGTTCCTCGATAAACATCGGGTGGTGCGGCTCCAGCGCCTTGATCAGCATTTTGGCGTGTGCCGGGCTGGTGGCGCCGTGGAAGTCGATGGCGATGTCCACGTCGTCGCCGGCGGCCTTCCGCAATTCGCCGAACCTCTCGGCCGCGTAGTGCACTTCGGCGGGCGTTTCGATGTAACGGGCCGGGCGGTGTTTCGCGGGGCCGGTCTTGAATGCGGTAAAACCCTTTGCGATGCCGTCCTTGATCCGCTGCGGCGAGTTCGCGTGGGCGTAGACGCGGACGCGATTACGGGTCGGCCCGCCGAGCAGTTCGTAGACGGGCACGCCGAGCGCTTTGCCCTTGATGTCCCAAAGCGCCTGGTCGATGCCGCTCAGGGCGCTCGTCAGGATCGGCCCGCCGCGATAGAAGGCGTGGCGGTAGATCGCCTGCCAGTGGTGCACGACCTGCCGCGGGTCCTTGCCGATGAGGTACGGCTCGATCTCCTTGACCGCCTCGGCGCAGGTAAGCGCCCGGCCTTCGGTGATCGGCTCGCCGAGGCCGACGATGCCGGCGTCGGTGTGAACTTTGAGGAAGAGCCAGCGCGGTTTGACCAGGAAGGTCTCGAGCTTGGTAATCTTCATGGCCGACCGCGGCGAGACCGGGGCGTCCTTGCCTTGCGCGACCGCGGCCCAGCCGAGGCCGGCAATGCCCGCCGCGAGTGCAGTGCGGCGGTCGGGTTGTTCGGGCTCGATCTCAGGGAGTTGGGTCATGGCGGTGAACTCCGGCGGAGTTTTTACCACGGAACACACGGAATAAAAAAGGAAGTTCTCTATTCCGTGTAATTCCGTGTGTTCTGTGGTGATATCTCTTACTTCTTAAACATCGCGTGCCCGCGATCGCCCCTCGACAGCAGATACGCCATCAGGTCCGCGATCTCGTCCTCGTTAAACGTGTCGAGCAACCCCTCGGGCATCATCGACACCTTTGACGGCTCGATCGACTCGACGCGGTTGCGGTTCACGCTCGTCAGCCCGTTCGGGTCCAGCATGTTGGTCATCACCGACATGTTGTCGCCCTGGTAGTTGATGATCCGGCCCGTCACCACCCGCCCGTCGGTCAGCGTGAAGATGGACGCGACGTACTGGTCGCTGATCACCTTGCTCGGCTCGATGGTCGACTCCAGCAGGTCGCGGGGACTGAACCGGCCGCTGGCGATGGTCAGGTCCGGCCCGTGGGCGCCGCCGTCGTTGTCGAACCGGTGGCACGAGAAGCATTGCGCCTCGCCGAACAGCCGGCGGCCGCGGTCGAAGTCACGATTCGTCAGTCCCTTGTCGATGACCGGCGCCAACTCGGCGACCGTCCACTTTTTCACGAACGACCGCGGGGCGCCGGTAATCGGTGCCGGTGGCGCGGGCCGAGCCGTCAGCACCGACTGAAGCGCCTCATGCTCCAGCGGGGTCAGCGTGGCCATTGCATCGTCCTTCATGATGCGCAGGAAGCCGGTGAAGCTGGCGCCACCCTTGTAGTTGGCGGCCTTGAGATACCAATTGAAGTACTCCAGCCGCTGGGCCGGGGTCCAACCGCTGCCGAGGCACCGTAGAGACTTGGCATACTCCATCTGTTCCTCTTGAGTCGGCGCCTGGGCCATCAGCTTGAGCGCCTTGGTCGCGACGCTCGGCGCCTCGAGGTAGACGAGTAGCTGGCAGAGTTCCGCGTTGATCTCGCGGCTCTTGGCCGGGAAGAACGGGTCGAAGTAACGGATCAGGCTGGCACGTTCGTTGCGGTCCGGCCAGCCCAGCCGGTTGAACAGAATCGCGTAAACGCGAAGCAGGTCGAGCCGTTGCGGGTCGGTCAGCCTTTCCCAGTCGATACGGTCGAGTGCCTTGAGGATCGGCTCTTTAGGCGCCGCGCCGGGCACCGGCGCGTCCGGCTTGCGCGGGTGATGGAACGGATCTTGCCCCACCGCCCGCACCAACGCCAGGATCGCATTGATCGCGCGCGCCGGATCCTTTTCGGCAAGTGCGCGGCTCTGCCAGAGCTTGGGGTCCTGGTGCTCGATGGCGACACGGGCGGCCGACCGCACGAATCGATCCGGATGATTCAGGTGCGGCCAGGCGACGTCGATCGCCGCCGCGTCCTGTTTACCGTGGAACGACTCCAGCTGCTTGCGCAGCCCGTGCAGCGGTCCCGGCGCCGGCCCGCCCGCCGACGGCGCGGTCGATTCCGAGCCGGCGTAGGTGACGCGGTACAGGCCCGACTGCGTCCGCCGGCCGCCGATCGTAAAGTAGAGCGCGTGATCCTTCGGGTTGACGACCACGTCGGTCAACGGCAGCGGCGCCGCGCTGAGGAATTCCTCCGCCTCGGCCTTGTACGACGCCCCCTCCGGCGTCAGGTGCACGGCGTAGAGCTTGCCGTAGCTCCAGTCGCAGATGAAGAAGGCGTCCTGATACTTGGCCGGGAACTTGGTTCCGTAGCCGAAACAGACGCCGGTCGGCGACCCGGGGCCGACGTTGTAGACCGCCGGCAGCGTGTCGGCATAGTAGGGCGGCCACTTGCCGGCGCCGTTCCGCCAGCCGTAGTCGCTACCGCTGGCCGCCAGGCAGACGCGCGTGGGCCGGTACCACGGAGTGTTGAAATCCCACTCCATGTCGGCGTCGTAAGTGAACAGGTCCCCGAAGCGGTTGTAGGCGCCGTCGAACTCGTTCCGGTAGCCGGTGCTGATCAGTTCCCAGTTCTTGCCGGCCGGGTCGACCTTGTAGATGCACCCGCCCGGCCCGAGCACGCCGGCCATGAACCCGCGGCCATCGGGCATTCGCGGCAGCAGGTGGTCCTCGCCCCACAATCGCGGGACCCGAGAGCCGGCGAGCGGGCTGACCATCCGCGCCTGGTTGCCGCAGATAATGGTCAGCGACTGGCCGTCGGAGCTCGGCAGGATGGCGTGCAGGCCATGCTCGCCACCGCCCTGCAGCCGTGCGATCAGTTCGGCCGACTCAAACGTGTCGCCGCCGTCACGGGAGCGGACGCGGTATAGGCCGCGCTCGAGATTGGTGCCCTGAGGACCGGCGACGACTTCGCCGTTCAGAAGCTTCAGCCCCTCGTTGACCATCACATAAAGGCTGTCGAACGCCCAGAGCAAGCCGTGCGCGCCGCCGAGCGGGAGATTCAGTTTCTCGACCTTCGCGTCCGACGCCGGGCCCCCGAGTGCCGGCGGAGTGACGCGGTAAAGTGGGCCGTACTGGTCCGAGACAATGAGCCGCCCCTTCGGGTCCACGCACATGTTGACCCAGGAGCCTTGCGCCTCCTTCGGCACCGAGTAAAGAAGCTCGACCTTGAAGTCCTTCATCACCTTCACGGCCGAAGCCGGCGTGGCGGTCGGCTCTTTGACCCGCGTGGCGTCGGCCAGTTTGGCTTCGCTCACCCGCTCAAACGGTTTCTCGCCGAGTCGGGCGACGATTCTCGCCCCGGCCCAGCGCGACGCGTCGAACCCGGGCGTCCACCACGTTCCGCGCTGTTGCGCGGACGACGCCTGCCAGGTGCCGTCGGTGACAACCGTCTGCCCGTCGCCCCGTTCGGACTCGATGACGAGCTTGGCCAGGACGCCTTTGACCGGCGCGTTCGGCCGCGTCCGCACGCCGAGGACATGCCGGCCGACGCCGCCGGGCGACTTCGGCGTCACGAGCACGTCGGCGACGTCCTTCATGAGCGGCTCGTCCCAACGTCGATTGTCGATCACGTCCGTGCCGTCGATGGAAACGATGACGTCGCCCGCCGCGTAGACGCGCGCGGCCGCGATGGGAGACTTGACCTCGACCTCCTTGCGGAAGACAACGTTTAGATTGTTCGGCGTCCCGGGGAGCCAGATCCAGTTCGTGGCCGGCGTGGCCGCCTTGTCGCTAATCTTCAGCGGCGTTTGGGCCATCGCCGTTAGGCCGATCAGGACACATGTTCCGAGGATTAACGAGAAGCGAGTCACGCGCGGGCTCCCGTGGCGGGAAAGAGGACGGATGAGGGAGGCATTGTAGCAATCGGTTGCGGCTGGTAGTACCGGCATTATTACTACGGGGCGTTGCCGGTGGCATCATCGTTCGCACACGACTTGGCGCGTTATGGCCCGGACGCCAACTATGTGTCGCCCGGGCGCGTCGCGGCACGTGCCTATTGCAAGGCGTTCGCGCGGCGGCAGTACGAAAACTTCAGCGTTGCGACGCTCTTCCTGCCGCGCCGACTTTTACCGCACTTCTATCACATCTACGCGTACTGCCGCTGGGCCGACGACCTGGGCGACGAGACCGGCGGCGGCGAGCGGACGCTTGAGCTCCTCCGCTGGTGGCGCGGCCAACTATTGCGGATGTACGACGGCACGCCGCGGCATCCGGTTATGGTCGCGCTTCAGGAAACCGTCGCCCGATTTCGCATCCCTCAGCAGCCGTTTCTCGACTTGCTCTTCGCATTTGAGCAGGACCAGCTCGTGAAGCGCTATTCGACATACGAACAGCTCTTGCAGTACTGCCGACACTCGGCCAATCCCGTGGGGCACCTGGTGCTGTACCTGTTCGAAAGCTTTGACGCCGATCGGACGC
>DATJGQ010000428.1:0-4137 GCA_035494815.1 Gemmataceae bacterium | reverse complement strand
TCTGCGCTCCCGGTTGGCTGTGACGTACACTCTGGTGCACGCGAACATCTAACCGGGAGCGATTTAGTGCGTCGGCGAAAAACTTCTGCCGGGTCGTTTGTCGCGACTGATGACCTCGGGCGAAAATTCACCGTTCACATCTACGCCTGTCGCACGTTCGCCGACCTTGAGCTTCGGCTCAGCGACGGCACGACAGTCGACCGCCTGGGCAAAGGCGAGTACGAAGTCAGCCGCGAGACGGGGCGGATCATGCTCCGCAGCGCCCATCCGAAAGCACCATAACTCGCGCGCGCATTGCTCGCCGGAAACGTCACCAGCCGTTCCAGCGCCGTCGCCGCGGTCGGCGGAAATCGATCAGTGCTGATGCGGCACTGACTTTTTTGCCGCATTCGCCGTGCGCGACGGACGGGCAGCCGTTCCAATGAGCGGTCCCGGCCGAATCCGCGTTGAACCGGGTGCCACCGGCGTAGTAGGCTGAGGGGGAAACCAATCGACAGTGTCCACGACCGTTCCCGGCGTGGAATCGGCCGCCACTTTCCCGCCCGCAAGCGACACGACAGTCGGATTCGAGGATGCTGAATCGTGGACTGGGTTCTCCCAGCAGTGATTCTCGCGCCTTCCGCCGTCGTTGGTCTTTGGACGGCCGGCGCGATCTACTACGACCTGTGCGGCGGCAACTTCTGGGGTCGGGCGCTCGCGTCGTGCTGGGTCTTGGGTGTGCTATTTCTGTTCGCAATCTGGCAACCTCTCTGGAAGCCGTGCCTCGTCTTTTGGGGCGTGGTGGCACTCTTCCTGGGCTGGTGGCTCAAGCAGAAACCGAGTCACGACCGCGACTGGGACCCGGCCGTGGCCGTGCTGCCGCGGGCCGTCCGCAAGGGCGACGAGGTCACGATCGAAAACGTTCGCAACTTCGACTACCGCTCGCTCGATGACTTCACCCCGCGGTACGACTCCCGCACGTACCGCCTCGTGAATCTCAGGGGCGTCGACGCCATCTTTTTCAATTGGGGCTCGGCCGTGATGAGTCACCCGGTCCTGGTGTTCGACTTCGGGCCGGACGGCCGGGTGTGCATGTCGATCGAGGTGCGGTACCAACGGGGGCAGAAATACTCGATCGTCCGCAGCCTCTATCACTTTTACGAACTCGTCTTCCTCGCCGCCGACGAACGGGACGCCATCCTCCGTCGCACGAAGTACGGCCCGAGCCAGGAAGCACACCTGTACCGCCTCGTCACGACGCCGGAAGAGTTGCGGGCGACATTCCTGGACTACATCGACGCGATCAACAACCTCTACCAAACGCCGCGGTGGTACCACGGCCTCTGCACGAACTGCACGACCGCGTTCTACCGCCTACCGTCCAGTCGGCGGCGCTGCGACTGGCGGGTGCTCGCCAACGCCCAGTTAGACCGGGCCCTCTACGCCACCGGCCGCGTGGACCGGACCCTGGCCTTCTCGGAACTGCGGCGGGCCGCGTACCTGAACGACATCGTGAACGCAGCGCCCGAAGAAGGCTTTGGCGACCACGTCCGCCGCGAATTGGCATCGCGGCTGCAGTCGGCAACGAAGTGACAAACGCTGATAAACCGACACGCAGGGGTACTGCGCCATGCATAGAAACGCTCCCGCCCTTCTCAAGATTCATGAGTATTTCGACGGCGCCAGCGACGAGGCGATCGAGGACGTGCTGCGTGTGGGGCACGTCAGGACTTTTGAAAGCGGCGAGGTCATCCACCGGCCCGAAACGCCCGTGACCTCCTGCCTGTTTGTCCTGCACGGGCGGGTCAAAGCCGTGCGAGTCGACGTCCAGGGGCGGGAAACCCCATTCATGGTCGTGGAGCGCGGGGGCCAGATGGGCCTGCTGCTGTCGGTCCTCCAAGAGCCCCTCCCGGTGCGCATCTTCGCGCTCGAACCCACGACGGTCCTGGAGTTGGATTCCGATCAGATCATGGAAATGACCTTCAAGCACCCGGATTTGCGCGGATCGTGGGTGCGGTCTTACGCCAAGACATTGAGAAAGGCCTATTTCGGCGCCGCCCCGAAACGGACGGCGATGGTCCTCGGGCTGTTCCACGAGACGCCCGCATCCCGACCGGCGGCCGAGCGCTTGGTTTCCCGCCTTCAAGAGGTCGGGGAGACCATTGGCGTATTTAGTGACTCGGAGCGGTGGCGCGCGCTTTCGGGCCTTCGGTTCTGCTCGCTGGACCGCGACGGCCGCCCGCTGGACGTGGAGGCGATCCGCCGGCAGGGAGTCGAATGGCATGACGCCGATCGCATCATTTGGGACACTCACGTCCGGACGCGGCCCGGAGAGTTCGAGTGGATGATGGAGATCGTCGATCGCGCGATCTACTTTGTGCCGGAGGGTGAGGCGGAAGCCGCGGTCGCCCGGCTGCGAGCGATGGATGTCGCGGCCCGCGGATGGCGGGACAAGCTGAGCGTTGCCTGGGTGCTGGAAAAGGGAAAGACCGTCGGGCCGGTCGCGCCGGGCCTGCACGAACTTGTCGGCCGCGACTTCAAGCTCGGTGAGGTCCCCGCCGGATCACAATGGGGCCGTTCGCTCAGTTACGGTATCGAACGAATGGTCCACGACCTCCGCGGCGCGCGGATCGGCGTGGCCCTCGGCGGAGGTGCTGCGCGCGGCATGTCCCACCTCGGCGTGCTCAAGGCGCTCGAACAGAACGGCATCGTCGTGGACATGATCGCCGGCACCAGTGCCGGCGCCATGACCGGCATTATGTACTCGGCCGGCCTGGATCCCGACTACAACGCCCACCAGTTCGCCGCAGACCTCCGGCCCTCCTGGCTCTTTCGCCACATGCGGCGGGGCGACCAGTTCTACCTCCTGTACAAGTACCGCCGCGGCCATTTCGACCCGATGCTCCGCAAGTATCTGAACGACTGGCGACTCGAACAGCTCGCCACGCCGTGTCTTTCTGTCACAGTCGATCTGGTCGGAGGCGATTCGATCGTCCGCGACCGTGGCGATGCCACCCACGCGATTCTCGAAAGCATCAACCTGCCTGTGCTCTCCTTGCCGATCGTGCGTGACGGCCAAGCGCTGATCGACGGCGGGCTGGTGAATAACATCCCCGCAGACGTGCTCGTCTCGATGGGTTGCAACTTCGTGATTGCGGTCAGTGTGACGGCCAAGATGGAGAAGCGGTTTTGCAACATCACTTCCGGCAACGGAAACTCCACTAATAGGAGGCCGGGCACGATCCAGACGATCCTCCGGAGCCTCCTGGTGCAGAATTACAGCTTGAATGCCATCGGGGTGCAACCGGCAGACGTGGTGATCGCCCCGGACGTGACTGGCATCGAGCCGACCGAATTCATGCGGGCGAAAGAGCTAGCCGCGATCGGCGAGGCGGCCGCCCTTGAGACCATACCGACGATTCAAAAGCTACTCGGCCGCCTCGATCCCAAGCTGTTCCGATTCGACGCGACGCGGCCGCTGACGGATTCCCAACGCTGCGGCAGCGAGTGTACAACATCATCGGCACTTGAGAGTGGCACGGCCGCTGGAGCACGCGAGTAGAGCGCCGGATGACGGCCGGCCTTCCCGGCGAGCGTCTGGGACGTAAAAAGACGCGACAGCGCACCGGGGCAAAGGCCCCGTCGGATCGGTGGAGGATTTTGGGATGTCCCGCTGCCTGATTGCCGCCGCGGCCGCGTTCCTGACCGCTGCCACTACAACCGCCGGCGAGTTCAACAAGACGCTGAGCGTGGGCGACCGCGCCCCCGCCTGGGCCGACCTTCCCGGCACGGACGGCCAAAAACACGCGCTCGAGGACCTCAAGGACAAGGCCGTCGTCGTTCTGGTGTTCACCTGCAATAGTTGCCCCGTCGCGGTCGGTTACGAGGACCGCATCATCGCGTTCGCCAAGCAGCACGCCGGCCCGCAGAGTTCGGTCGCCGTAGTGGCGGTCAACGTCAACACGGTCGAGGCCGACCGCCTCCCGCAGATGAAGGAACGGGCCAGGGAGAAGGGCTTCCCGTTCGTCTACCTGTACGACGAATCGCAGAAGATCGCCCGCGACTACGGGGCGACATACACGCCGGAGTTCTTCGTCCTGGGCCGGGACCGCCGCGTTGCCTACATGGGCGCGATGGACGACGCCGGCCGGGTGGAGA
>DATJGQ010000427.1:0-2108 GCA_035494815.1 Gemmataceae bacterium | reverse complement strand
ATTTACGGCTCGCTGCGCCGCTGGTCCGCCCAGCACTTCCGCGCGACGCTCCAGGCCTACTTCCTCCCCGCGAGCCTCGTCGGCGTCGGCTGGTACTGGGGCGACGGCCTCCTCGGCCCAGAGGTCTTCCGCCTCTTCCTGCTCTGCCTCCCGGGCGCCGTCGTCGCCATCCTGCTCGGGCGAGCGATCAACCGCCGGCTGCGGGGGCGGGCGTTCCTGAAGTTCATCCACGCCGGGCTGATTGTGATCGGAATCGCCCTGTTGCTGCAGGTCGGGCGGCCATGAGGACGTCCCCTTGCCGTGCTGCCGTTCGCGCCAGATGATTCGGGCCACTCTATCGAAAGGGTGTGCATGCGACTGCCGGTGGCTCTGCTCGCGTTGGTCGGTTTGGCACCGGCGGCGATCGCAGCGGACTTGCCGAAGGAAAAGCCGAACATCGTCATCCTCCTGGCGGATGACCTGGGGTGGAACGCGGTGGGGTATCACGGCGGGTTCGCGCACACGCCTCATATCGACTCGATTGCCAAGCGGGGCGTGGAGCTGGACCGGTCGTACGTCTGCCCGATGTGTTCGCCGACGCGGGCGGGGTTGATGACGGGGCGGTATCCCATTCGATTCGGAATGGGACGGTCCGTCGTGCGGCCCTGGTCGATGACGGGGTTGCCGGCGGAGGAGACGACGCTGCCGCAACTGCTCGGCGAAGCCGGGTACGCCAACCGCGCGATGTTCGGCAAGTGGCACATGGGGCACCTCGATCCGAAGTGGCACCCGCTGGCGCACGGCTTCACGCACTACGAGGGGTGCTACAACGGGGCCGCGGATTATTTCACGCGCGTCCGCGACGGGCAGCCGGACTGGCACGTCGATTACGACGATCGCGATCCCGAGGGGTACACGACCGACCTCATCGCGGACGCCGCCGCGGCGTTCATCCGCGATCGCGGGAAGGACCGATCGCCCTTCTTCTGCTACGTCGCGTTCACCGCGGTCCACGAGCCGGCGCAGGCGACGCAAAAGTACCTCGACCAGTACGACAACCTGAAGGGCGAGAAGCGAATCCTGGCGGCCCAGGACACGTGCATGGACGACGGCATCGGCCGGATCCTCGACGCGATCGACCACGCCGGCGTCGCGCGGCGCACGCTGGTCTGGTTCTTCAGCGACAACGGCGGCCTCCGCAAGATCCCCGGCAACAACGCCCCGCTGCGCGGCGGGAAGCTGACGTGCTACGAGGGCGGCATCCGCACACCGGCCGCGGTGTATTGGCCCGGCGTCATCGAGGGCGGCCGCCGGCTCGAAGCGCAGGTCGCGAACGTCGACCTCCTGCCGACGCTCGTCCACGCCGCCGGTGGAACGGTGAAGACGAACAAGCCGCTGGACGGCATCGACGTGTTCGACGAGCTGACCGGCGGGCCGGCCGTCCGGCGCGACGTCTACGACTTCACCGGCCAGGACGGCCTCGACAAGGAAATCATTTCGATCAACTCCGCCGACGGCTGGAAACTGATCGTCGCCGGCCCCGACATCCGCCGGCCCGGGGGGATCGACCCGAAGACGCACAAGGTCGAGTTGTTTCACCTCTCGGAGGACCTGCTGGAGAAGACGGACCTCGCCGGCAAGGAGCCGGCTCGGGTGAAGGAACTGGGAGGGAAACTGATCGCGTTCCGTGCGTCGGAGCCCGAAGGGGCGCTGCCGACGCAGAATGCCAAGCCCGAGGGCTTTGTACCGCCGAAGAACTGGCATAACGGGCCGAAAAACTGATTACGCCGCGTGCCCGGCCGGTCGTGTGAATGAAGCGCGGTGAGCCGATAGTTCATCCGCCGCCGATTTGCCGCGGGGCCCGAACAGAGGACGGGCCCGAAAAGAGGACGCATCTTGATTTCGCTTTTCCGGTGCCGATTCGAAGAGTCGAGTGAGACTGGGGCGGGTCCGCCTCGTGGGACGGCGCGAATTGGACAGGGTCGTCGCTGATAAACGGTGCAAACCCAGGAGACGGTGATGCCACGTCCGAACTTGTTTGGGGTCACAACGCCCAATCCACGCCCTGGGATCCGCCGCTGCCGCTGGGCGTGTGACGCCACAATGGCCGCCAGGAGTTCGCCGTTCAT
>DATJGQ010000426.1:0-2117 GCA_035494815.1 Gemmataceae bacterium | reverse complement strand
TGACGACGTAGTAATAGGTGACGCCCGCGCTGACGGTGTTGTCGGTGTACGTCGTGTTCGAGACGCCGCTGGCCAACGTGGTGTACGGCCCGCCGGTCGTGGTCTCGCGCTTGACCGTGTAGGTGCCGTTGTTACTGCCGGCCGTCCAATTCAGGACCACCGACGAGGACGACGGGGTCTTGCCCAATAGCGCGGTCGGCGCGCCCGGGATCGGCGGGATGGCGGTGGCGGAGGCATGCGGCGAGCCGGCGCCCTCGCCGCCGTTGTTGACGGCGGCGACATAGTAGTAGTACGGCGTGCCGGTGGTCAGGTCCGCCGCCAGTCCGGTATCGGAGTAGCTGGTGCCGGAAACGAGCGTGGCAACCGGCGCGAACGGCCCGCCGCTGGCGGGCGCGCGGTAAATGGAATAACTGGTCGCCCCGGCCACCGCCGGCCAGCTCAAGTTGATCTGATTCCCCGGCACCGCCGTCGCAGTGAGTGACGCCGGCGCCGCGGGCACCGCCGGGGCGGCGTTGCCGGTCGCCAGCGTGTAAACCTGCCCCGGCGCCAGAGCGCCGCTGTAGACGCGGAAGTCATCCACCTTAGCGTTGAGATACGGGTCCGACGCGTACTGGGAACGGCCGATCCAATTGTTCGGCATCCCGCCGTTGATCTCGTAGGGCGGGAAGTCCATGTTGGCGTTGCTGCCAACCGCAACGCCGTTGACGAACAGCGTGGCCAGACGGTTGGTGAACGTGACGGCGACGTGAACCCATTGGTTCGCCGTCAGGGCCGGGCCACTGACGGTCCGCTTGTTCCAGTTGTAGGTGGTGCCGGTCGCGAATTCGAGATTTCCCGTGCCGTTCTTGGCAGTCAGGAACATCCAGTCGCCGCGGGTGTCGCCGAAGTCGAAGATCCGCGCCCAGGTTTGCGCAGCGCCGTTGAGGTAGACCCAGGTGGCGATGGTGTAGTCGGCGACGTTGGCGATCGCGCCCGGCGGCAGGCTCACGTAGCCCGTGCTGCCATTGAGCGAGACGGCGTTGCCCGACTTTCCCCCGACAAACGTCGCGCCGCCGTTGAGCGTGCCCGTGATGCCGTTGCCGATGGAGTCCGAAGCGGTCGTCCCACTCGATTCGTCAAACTTCAACTGGCCGATCAGCGGCGTGCCGCTGGTCGCCTGCACGGCGTTGGTCGCGGCGGTCTCGGTCGCCCCGCTGACGCCGGTGACCTTGTAGTAGTACGTGCCGGGGGGAAGGTTTTTATCGGTGTAGGAGGTAAACGTCGGCACGATGCCCGACGCGATCTGCGTGAAGGGGCCCGCGGCGCTGGTGGCGCGGTAGACGTTGAAGCTCGTCTCGTTGGCGCCGCCCCACCAGCTTAGCTCGATGTTGCCGGTCCCTTTCTGATAACCCACCAGGTTCTGCGGAGCATGGACGGTCGCGTCCGGATCGAGGGCAAACAGCAGCGTGCCCCAACTGTATTCGTCGCCGTTGCCGTAGTCGCCCTCGGGACGCGTCTTCTGCATCACCGCCTGCGTGGTGTACGGGGCGGAAAGCCCCTCCATGATTACATAGTGGTTGTAGAACAGCTCGTACATCGGGCGCGTCTGCCCTTGGTAACCGGCGATCTGCGTCTCAACGCCACCGGTTTGCGATGCGTACGTTGTGAACGGCACGTCGTAGCCGAGGTTATATTTCGCCACATATTCCACCCCGGCCAGAACGCGGTTGTTCTTGTAGCTGAATAGGTCGTCGCCCTGGTTCCACGCCGTCTGGCAGATCTGGCCCAGGAGCGCGAAGTCGAGCGTGGCGTGCCCCTGGTCGCGGCCCGCTTCCTGGCCCTGTCCGAGATTTCCGGGGTGAATGTAGTAAATCGCCTTGTCGAACGCGCCGTTGCCGATGCCGGTGTAGACGTAGTTCAGCGCCTGGTCATAGAGGTCGTGACGATCGGTGAAGACGCCGATCGCCATCAGGGCTCCGATGTTGCACAGGTCCCAGTTCGCCCAGTAATGGGTGGGTTCGTTCCAGTGAGTGCCGTCCGGCACGCCAAGGAAGCTCTGGTTCCCGGGGACGAACACGTTGAGCAGGTAATTCTTGAACTGCGTCTGGTCGGCCTCAGCCCAGCCGCTGTAGGTCCGC
>DATJGQ010000425.1:0-3422 GCA_035494815.1 Gemmataceae bacterium | reverse complement strand
CCCCCCCCACGCTCGCCAAGAATATGCCGCCGACTCACGTCGTCTGCGTCG
Organism: Gemmataceae bacterium; assembly: GCA_035494815.1. GTDB lineage: Bacteria > Planctomycetota > Planctomycetia > Gemmatales > Gemmataceae > DATJGQ01. Next base: position 3,371 of record DATJGQ010000425.1, on the reverse strand, counting down.
CGGGCAGCGCCCGTTCGAGCTGATCAAGACGCGTCGCCAGTTGCTTGTGCTCGTCCGGGCTGAGCGGCTGGCCGCCATAGCGGGCGCGGTAGTACCGCGCCACGGCCAACACCGGCAGATCGGCGAACGCCATCGTCGCCGAGGCCGACCGAAGGCGCTCGCTCGCTTCTTCGGCAAGCTCTCTTGGAGTCCGTCCGGGTTCCTGGCCGCCGAGGAGTCGGCCGAATGCCGCCAGAAGTCGGTCGATTACCGACCGGACGGGATCCCGCTTGGGCCGCGCCATTGAATCTCGCCGCCACCGAAGCAACCCGAAGAGACCTGCGAGGACACCGACCAGCCCCGCGCACCAAACGCCCGCCCGTGAGCCGGCGGCCTCCGACCAGACGATGCCGCTCTTTAAAGTCGAGAAGACTGTGTCCCCGATGCTGCTCCGCGTGCGGTCCTGCTGGTCGGCGTCGTACTCGACGATGAAGTGCTTGAACATCCCCGACAAAGACATCCGCGTGTCGTCCCACCAACGGCCCCATTCGAACGGGGGCACTTCGGTGTCCTCCGTGGCCGGCGTCGGGTCGAGCGTCAGCCAGTGCCAGGCGGTTTCGCCGTCCGGCCGGTGCCGCGGGATCATCGCCTCGACCCAACTGTGGGCCATCGCGCTGCGTACCTCATACTTGCCGTCGCTCACCTCGTCCGCCCCGCGATAGCCGAGGACGATCCGCGCGGGAATGCCCTGCGACCGAAGCATCAGCGCCAGCGCCGTCGAGTAGCGGTTGCAATGACCGCGACGGGTAAATCTGAGGAAGTCTTCGACCGGATCGACGGTCGGGTCCGTCCGCTGCAGGGTGAGGGTGTACTTGTAATCGCCGGAGGTCGCGAGGTAGTCACACAAGGCACGGGCGACTGCCTCCGAATGTTCCGGTGGTACGCCGTCCGCGCCGCGCGCTTGGGCCGGGACCCGCTTCTGAGTGATCAACTGTCCCAAAAGGTCAGCGGTCCACTTCTTGAGATTCGGGACGCTCGAGAAGTCGCGCATCGGCTCGAGGTAAAACGGCTTCGGGTTGACCGGCGGACCGAGTCCGGGTTCGGACGGCGGCAGGATGACCTGTACGTAGTACCAGAGTCGCCCTTCGCCGGAATTCGACGAGGGCGGCTTCAGTTCGTAATCGCCGGTCATGTGCCAATAGCGTTGGAGTGGACGCACCCGCCGGTCGGTCTGCCGCGGCTCGAAGACGCTGACCGCCGGCACAGAGCGGGGCGGCCGTTCGAACGGATAGGCGTGCCAGACCGGCTCGGCGAGCACGCCCGGGTTGGCGGCCCGGTTATGCGGCAGAAAGCGGAGTACGCTTTGGTTCGGGCCCAGGTACGGCGGCTGGGCGTACGTCGTCGCCGGCGGGCCGGCGGATTGCCCCAACACCATCCCGCGGCCGGGCTCCTGTGTCAGCGGCCGATCCTCCCACCGGCCGGCCTCGTAGTGATTGAACGTCGCCCCCCGCCAGCGGATGTTCGGGTCGAGTACGGAATGCAACTGGTTGTTGCCGTCGTAGGCGTACACGGTAAAGACGACTTCCTGGTTCAGACTGACCGTTCCGCTGTTGTTGAGGTCGATCCCCGGCCGTTCGTCGGAATAACCGGTTTGCAGCCGGCCGCCGTGCAACGTTAACTGCCACCGCGCGTCGCCGGATCGTGGCGTCGCCAGGAAGATGAGCACGGCGAGAGCCGTCACCAGGCCGGCCCAGCGGCCCGACTGTCCCAGGGCGCGCGGCGGTTCGGTCCAGCGTTGGCGTGTGAACGGCCGCTCGGCGTCCGAATTCCCGCCGGTCTGCGCCGCGGCGCGTTTCTGCTCGCGGTAGTAGTAAAAGAGCGTCAGGCTCCACATCAGGCAGACGAGGTAACCGATTAACAGAGCGCCGAAGATGGGATCGCCGGCCAGCGCGCAGCCGAGCGCGACCGCGATCAGGCCAATGCCGTGCAGCCCCCACATGTCGCCGTCGTGTTTCGGCCGGAACAGCTTGGCCGGGATCAGGATCATCAGCAGCGGACCGAGGTACGGCAGCAGCGAAGTCGGCCACGGCAATTGGTCGAGAAGAGTGCCGCCCCACGGCCGCACGAACTGGTACGCCACCCACCCGATCGCCCCGATGCCGATCACTCCGCCGAGAACATTCGCCGCCTTGAGCGAAAGCGCCCACCGCCCTTCCAGCTGGTAGGCGACGAGCAACAGGAAGGCGACAACGCCGGATAAGAAGCTGATCTCCGGCAAGAACCCGAGTTCGGCGTATCCCAAGCAGGCGCAGGCCATGCCGAGCGTGAGGTAAACGCTGCGATGGAAGTTGCGGCGGACGAACATTAGTAGAACTCCGCAAGACTCATAGGTCCCATAGGTCCCCTAAGTCCTATGAATCCCCCTGCGGCGGCTGATAAAACGACGGCGGGGCCGAACCGTCAAGCCACGCCACGGGGCGGTCGAGCCGGCGCGACAGCTCGTCGGCGAAGCCACTCTCGCTGCGACTGCTTACGAGAAGCGCCGGCCCGAGCGGCAGCGGCACATCCAACAGCTTCTTCTGCAATGCGGCGGGATTCGGCCGCAACGTGCCTTTCACCCCGGCCAGCGCTTCCAACAGCATAAACTCCTGTCCCGGGCCTCCGAAACCCGCGACGACTTCGGCCTCCTCCCCGGCAATGGCCAGGACGACGCGATCATCCGAACCATGCGTCCAGGTCCAACAGATGGTCGCGGCGAGGCCGATCGCCGCCTCCAAGGCCGGTGACGGTTCGGTCTCGGCGTACGGCTCCAGCAATATCACCAGGTCGTGATGCGTCCCCTGGTCGAATTCGCGGACCATCAGTTCGCCGCGTCGTGCGGATGTCCGCCAATGAATCCAGCGCGGGCTGTCGCCGGGATGGAACGCCCGCAGGCCCTGGAATTCGACCTCGTGGGCGAGCCGTCGACGAGTCCGCCGCGCCCGTTCGTCGGGCCGAGCGGTTTGGGCCAGCCAGCGGCGCAGGCGGCCGACGTGCAGCGTGCCGAGCTGGGGCAGGACTGTGACCGCGCCGCCATCGCCGAACGTGACCTCTTGTCGCACCAGACCGAACGGGAACGAACTGACGGCGCGCAACGGCGGACAGTCGTACCGGCCGCGCCGCGGCAGGATGACGTCCCGCCGCAGTCGCGCGCGCTCGTTCGGGCCGAGGCGGCCGATGAACCAGCGGACCGTGTGTCCCGGGCCCTCATCGACGAGCAGCCAGCCGTTCTGCGGCCGTCGGCCGACATTGGCGACCGCCGCCTGCCACGACGCGGGAGTGCCCGCGAAAACGGCCTCGCCCCACCGCCGCCCGGCTCGCAATCCTTGAAGTGACCGTCGCGCCATGAACCA
>DATJGQ010000424.1:0-5074 GCA_035494815.1 Gemmataceae bacterium | reverse complement strand
GGTCCGCGAACCCCGCGTCGAGCAACGCCGGGGGGACCCGCGTCGTCTTGCCGGCCCCCGTCGGCGCCCGCAGCACCGCCGCCGAATGACGGCGCAACGCCGCCACCAGTTCCGGCAGCACGGCGTCGATGGGCAGCGGGGTCATATCTTTGCGAGCGCCCCCGCGATCTCGGCCGCGAGTCGCGCGTTTGCGACGACGAGCGCGTAATTGGCGTCGAGCGACCGGCCGTCAGTCAGTTCCGCCAGTCGCGCCAACAGGAACGGCGTCACAGACGGTCCGCGAATCCCCGCGGCCCGCGCCGCGTCCTCGGCTTTCATAAGTGCGACCGCGAACTCGGCCGGCAGGAGTGCGATGTCCGCCGCGATCGGCTGAGCGATCACGATGCCGCCTCCGCCGAGGCCCCAGTGCGCCGCGAGCATCCCCGCGGCCGTCACCGGATCGTTGACACGGGCCGACACTCGTTCGCCCGTCGTCCGCAGGTAGAATCCCGGGAACTCATCGCAGCCATAGCCGACGACCGGCACGCCGAGCGTCTCCAGGATTTCGAGCGTCCGCGGGATGTCGAGCACGCTTTTCGCCCCGGCACAAACGCAGGCGACCGGCGTCCGCGCGAGTTCATACAAGTCGGCGGAGATGTCCCACTCTTCACGATGCGCCCCGCCAATGCCGCCGGTGGCGAAGACGCGAATGCCCGCGATCTCCGCGAGTGCCATGGTGCCCGCGACCGTCGTCGCCGCCGTGCGGCCGAGCGCGACCGCCGCGGCCAGGTCGCGGCGGCTCGCTTTCAAAACGTCTGTCTCGCTCGCCAACCGCTTGACTTCGTCGGTGTTCAGCCCGACGGTCGGCCGGCCGTCGAGAATGGCGATCGTCGCCGGCACGCCGCCCGAGGCGCGCACCGCCGCTTCCGCATCGCGGGCCGTCTCCAAGTTCCGCGGATACGGCATGCCGTGCGCGATCAGCGTCGATTCCAGCGCCACGACCGGTCGGCCCGCGGCGAGCGCGGCGGCGACGTCCGGGCGAATGTCGAGTTCGTGCATCGGTGCGGCCATGCCGGTTTTCAAGCAAATCGTTGGGGATTCGACAAGCGGCCCGGCCTGTCGCATAATGCCGGTATGCCTGAGGTCACGCCCGAAGTCATTCTCCGCCTGTGCGGCGACGCGGCGCCGAAACCGTGGTTCCCGTCCGTGTACGCGAAGGCCGCGGGGCTCGACCGCGGCGCGCTCGACGAACCGCTCGCCCTCCTCCGTCTCGGGAACCTGGTTCGCATCGCCGACTGGGAAGCGGGTTCCGGCCAAGGATACACGCTCACAGACACCGGCCGCGTGGTTCTGGAGAACCCTCGAGCGCTCGCCCGCCTCCGCTTCCCCGAACTGAGCGCCGAGCCGGACGACCGCGACCGCACGTCGATCCGCGGCACGACCTGGGAGCGCGGCGAAACAGTACGCGACGCCTTACTCAATACCTCCCTCGGCCCGATGACGATCGCTCTGATGGCCGCGCAGATCGTCGTCTTCGGGGCCGGCTTCGCGTTCGCGCAACAGCGGGGCATCGCGCTGAAGGACTATCTCGAAACCGGGGCGTCGCCGATGATCGGCTGGCTGGGGGTCAGCGCGGGTTCGCTCGCTGCCGGCCAGTGGTGGCGGCTGGCGACATACTGCTTCGTCCACGGCGGCGCGGTTCACTTGATTTGTAACCTGATCGGCCACCGCGTCTTCGGCCCGCCGGCCGAGCGGATGTTCGGCCCGTGGCCGTTCCTGGCGATCTGGCTCGTGTCGGGCGTCGGCGGCGGCGCCGCGGCGGTGTATGCCCAACCGATCGGCGCGATCGGCTCGTCCGGCGCGCTCTGCGGGCTGGTCACGGCACTGTTGGTCGCCATCGTTCTCAATCGCCAGCACGTCGGATCGCAACTCCTGACGGCGTGGCGACAGATCCTCACGCAGGTGATCGTGCTGACGGTGCTCGTGAGTTTCGTGCCGCACGTCAGCGCGGCCGGCCACCTCGGCGGCGCGATCGTCGGCCTCGTCGCCGGCGGACTCGGCAACTACATCCGCTTCGGCGTCGCCTGGCAACGCTGGGCATCTTTCGCGGGGCTCATCGCCCTGCCGGTCGCCTGCGTCATATTGCTCCAGACCTATGGCCGGCAGCCGCGCGAGGAGCGCGACTTCCTCACCAGAATTGTGCCGGCGGTAAATCATATCGCCGAGCGCACAGAGACGATGCGGAAGAACCTCGAGCCCCTCGTCGAGACACCGACCGACAAGCGCGACGCCGAGTCAATCCGCGAGGCCAAAGACGAAATCATCGCCCGACTCCGTCCCGAACAAATCGTCGTCCGAAAGCTGGTCGAAACGGCTGGTCCTTATCTGACCGCGCAGATGGAAGACGCCCGCCAAACCGCTCTCAAGTACATCGACGTCCAGCAACAGCTCACCGATCAGATGGAGCGCGCCGTGGTCACGAAAGACGGCGAGGTCGCCGAACGGCATGCCCTGGGTCTCATCAATACCGAGTACCGCATCGCCCGCCGCCAATGGCAGGGGCTATTTAAGTAGTGCCAATTTTGGCCGAATCCAGCGTGCATCTGCCAGTCTGGCAGTCCCATACTGCATGATCGAATCGGTCGGTTTGCCACAAGTCGTTGCTTGACAGCCACTTGTTCCCCGAGACCGTGGCGGCACAAGGCTTGCTTTGTGCATCCGCGCCTCGCAGTACGCGCGAACATTCACAAACCACTTGATACCGAACATCACCCGTTGGTCTCAGAAGGAGATTCCTGGATGGCCGCGAAGCAACTCGCATTCGCCGACGAAGCCCGGCAGAAACTGCTCGCCGGGGCCAGCAAGCTCGCCCGGGCGGTCCGCAGCACCCTCGGGCCGCGCGGCCGTAACGCCGTGCTCGATAAGGGTTGGGGCAGCCCGACCGTCACCAAGGACGGCGTCACCGTCGCCGAAGAAATCGAACTGACCGACCCCTACGAGAACATGGGCGCCCAGCTCGTCAAGGAAGCCGCGTCGAAGACCAGCGACGTGGCCGGCGACGGCACGACCACCGCCACCATCCTGGCAGAGCACATCTACCGCGAAGGCGTCCGCGCCATCGCCGCCGGCCACGACCCGATGGCCCTCAGCCGCGGCATCCAAAAGGGCGTCGAACGGCTGGTCGAAGAACTCCGGAAACTCGCCGAGAAGATTGACCCGAAGGACACGAAAGAGATCGCCGAAGTCGCGACCATCGCCGCCAACAACGATTCGGAGATCGGCAAGAAGCTCGCCGAGGCGATGAAGCTGGTCGGCGCCACCAACGGCGTCATCACGGTCGAGGAGGGCAAGACCTCCGAGACCGAAGTCGTCGTGGTCCAGGGCATGCAGTTCGACCGCGGCTACCTCAGCCCGCACTTCGTCACCAACCAGGAATCGGTGACCTGCGAACTGGAGAACCCGTACATCCTCATCTACGAGGAGAAGATCTCCAACGCGAAGTCGCTGATCCCTCTCCTGGAGTTCATCTCCAAGAAGAAGGAACCGCTGCTCATCATCGCCGAAGACCTGGAAGGTGAAGCGCTCGCCACGCTGGTTTTAAACAAGCTCAAGGGCATCCTGCAAGTCTGCGCGGTGAAGGCCCCCGGCTACGGCGATCGCCGCAAGGCCATGCTCGAAGACATCGCCGTCCTCACCGGCGGCAAGGCGATTTTCAAAGACCTCGGCGTCCAGCTCGACGGGGTCACGCAGGGCCGGAGTGGCCCGGAGCCGGCCGTCCTGAGCTACCTCGGCCGCGCGAAGAAGGTGCGGATCGACGCCGAAAACACCACCATCACCGAAGGCGCCGGCGACTCCAAGGCGATCGACGGCCGGGCCGAACTGATCCGCCGCGAGATCACCAAGACCGACAGCGACTACGACCGCGAAAAGCTGCAGGAAAGGCTCGCCAAGCTGGCCGGCGGCGTCGCCCAGATCAAGGTCGGCGCCTCGACAGAAACCGAAATGAAAGAGCGCAAGGCCCTCTACGAGGACTCCCTCGCCGCCACCCGCGCGGCGATCGAGGAAGGCATCGTCCCCGGCGGCGGCGTCGCTCTCCTGCAGGCCCGTAAGGCGCTTGACAAGATCGACCTCAAGGACGACGAACTCGCCGGCGCCCAGGCGCTCAAGCGGGCGGTCGAAATGCCCTGCCGGCTCATCGCCGAGAACGCCGGCGAGGACGGCACCGTCATTGTCAACAAGATCGGCCGCGAAAAGGGCAACAAGTATTTCGGCTACGACGCCAACAAGGGACAGTTCGGCGACCTCCGCGCCGCAGGCATCGTGGACCCGGTCAAAGTCACTCGTTCGGCCCTACAGAACGGCGCCAGCGTGGCCGTGTTGCTGCTGACGACCGAAGGCGTCGTCGCCGACATCCCCGAGAAAAAGAAAGATGGCGGCGACCATCACGATCATCACGGCGGAGGCATGGGAGGCATGGGTGGTATGGGCGGCATGGGTGGTATGGGTGGCATGGGAGGTATGGAAGGCATGATGTGAGATCACGTAAGTCCATAGGTTCCCATAAAGTCCCCAAAGTGCGACATTCATCCGAGGAGATTCCTTCAATGGCCAAAGAGAAAGACAGCAACCTCAAGCTCCGCCCGCTCGACGACCGGCTCGTGGTCGAACCGCTGGAGGCGGAGGAGCGGACGACCGGCGGCATCCTGCTGCCCGACACCGCCAAGCAGAAGCCCCAGCGCGGTCGCGTCCTCGCCGCCGGCCCCGGCAAGCTCCGCGACTCCGGCGACCGGGCCGTCCTCAACTTGAAGGTCGGCGACGAAGTCCTGTACGGCAAGTACTCCGGCAGCGAAGTGGAAGTCAACGGCCGCGAACTCAAGATCCTCCGCGAGAGCGACGTGCTCGCGAAGGTTGTGAAATAAGCTCAACCCTCGTTCCCACGCTCCGCGTGGGAATGCCGTATGGCGACGCTCCGCGTCGCGGGTTGCTGCGGAAACTGATCATCTTCCGCGTGGCATGTCGGCCGCGACGCAGAGCGTCGCAGAGCCGCGTTCCCACGCGGAGCGTGGGAACGAGAACAAAAACGGAGACACCGATT
>DATJGQ010000423.1:0-3829 GCA_035494815.1 Gemmataceae bacterium | reverse complement strand
CACGGTGGTGACGAACACCGAGCTCAAGAACGCCTACCCGGGGACGCACTCGTCGTCGAATGCAAGTTTCCTCAGCTGCGCCCCCGCGAAGCACACGGAGGGATCCGACTACTACCTCGGCACAACCGCGGACCAGATCGCCGCGAAACAGCTCGGCCGCGAGACGCAATTGCCGTCGCTGGAACTAGCGATGGACATGATGCAAGTGGTCGGCCAGTGCGATAACGGGTTCGCGTGCGTCTACCAGAACAACCTGTCCTGGTCGTCGCCGACGACGCCGCTGCCGGCCGAGGCGCACCCGCGGCTAGTGTTCGAGATGCTCTTCGGCGAAGGCGGCAGCAAGGCCGAGCGCGAGGCCGCGCTGCGTCGCCGCGCCAGCCTGCTCGATTTCGTCAAGGACGACATCAACCGCCTCGGCCGGACGCTGGGCGCGGCGGACCGCGCCAAGGTCTCGCAGTATCTGGAGACCGTGCGCGACGTGGAGCGGCGAATCCAAATGGCCGAGCGCGGCGTCAAGGAAAACCCGCTTCAGGACCTGGAGCGGCCGGTCGGCGTGCCCGCGTCCTACGCCGAGCACGCACGGCTGATGTTCGACCTGCAGGTCCTGGCGATGCAGGGCGACGTGACGCGGGTCATCACCTTCCAACTCGCCCGCGAGACCAGCAACCGCGCCTACCCCGAGATCGGCGTGCCAGACCCGCACCACCCGCTCTCGCACCACGGCAACGACCCGGCCAAGATTGCAAGGATGGCCAAGATCAACCAATTCCACGTCTCGCTCTTCGCCGAGTTCGTCGCCAAGTTGAGGGCGACGAAGGAAGGCAACGGCACGCTGCTCGACCATTCGCTGATCCTCTACGGCAGCGGCATGGGCAACCCGAACGTGCACGACCACATCAACCTGCCGATCTTGGTGGCGGGCGGCGCGGCCGGCGGCATGAAGGGCGGCCGGCACATCCGCTTCGAGAAGGCGGTGCCCCTCGCCAACCTGCACCTGACGCTGCTCGACAAGGTCGGCGTCCGCCTCGACAAGTTCGGCGACAGCAACGGCAAGGTGAACGAGCTGTCGGAGCCGGTGGGCGTTTGAGCCGAGGGCATTTTCCGGCGTTTCGCCCCGAAGGGGCGGCAACAATGCAGCCCAGGGCAACGCCCTGGGTTACGGAACCGAACAAAGTCCGCAAGCCCTGAAAGGGCGACACATCGGGGACCGCCGGATGTCCCAATCGCTCGCCAAGAACCTTGTGCATTTGGTCTACAGCACGAAACATCGTCAGGCCTGGATTCCTAAAGAATGCCGACCGGACCTCTTCGCCTACCAAGCCGGAATCTTTAAACAATGGGACAGCCCGGCGTTGGTCATCGGCGGTGTCGAAGACCACGTCCACGCGCTGTTCGTACTCTCGAAAAACCACGCCCTCAAAAAGATCGTTGAGGAGGTAAAAAAAGGGACCTCGAAATGGATGAAGTCCGACGGACCGCGCAATAAGGACTTCTGATGGCAGGCCGGTTACGCCGCCTTTTCGGTCAGTCAGTCCAACGTCGAGGCCGTGAGTCTTTACATCGAAACTCAGGAAGACCACCATCGCAAAATGACCTTTCAGGACGAGCTTCGCGAGCTACTGAGGCGACATGGTATCGAATGGGATGAACGATATGTGTGGGATTGAGAATTGTTTCGCCCTTTCACGGCAACGAATACGGTGCTGGGCCAACCGTACCCGGGGCGTTGCCCCGGGCTGGTTTGTTACCGCCCCTTCGGGGCGAAACGCCGTCCAGGTATTGTTGTTAACGTGCATCTTGGCCGGAGGAGTGGCCTCACCGGCGTTCGCCGCGGACGCCCCGCTCGCCGACGCGGCGGAGAAGGCCGACTGGCCGCGCGTGCGGGCGCTTCTTCAATCGAAGGCGGACGCCAACGCCGCTCAGGTCGACGGCATGACGGCGCTGCACTGGGCGGCGTATCACGACGACGTAGAAACGGCCAAGCTTTTGCTCGCGGCCGGTGCGAACGTGAAGATCGAGAATCGCTACAGCGTCACCCCGCTCTCGCTCGCCTGCACTAACGGCAACGCGGACCTGGTCAAAGCGCTCCTCGCGGCGGGCGCCGACCCGAATACGACCTTGCGCGGCGGCGAAACCGTGCTCATGACCGCCGCCCGCACCGGCCGGGTCGGCCCGGTCAAGGCGCTGCTCGACGCCGGCGCGAAGGTGGACGCGAAAGACCGTAAAGACCAGACCGCGCTCATGTGGGCCGCCGCCGACGGGCACGCCGCCGTCGTCGAACTGCTCGTCAAGGCGGGCGCGGATGTCAAATCGCGGCTGAGATCCGGCTACACGCCGACGCTCTTCGCCGCCCGCGAAGGCCGCGTCGACGTCGTCAAAACCTTGCTCAAGGCCGGCGTCGACGTGAACGATCCCATCCGGGCGGACCGCCGGGCGGGAGGATACGCCGCCCGCAACGGCATGAGCGCCCTGATGCTCGCCGTCGAAAACGGCCACTTCGAGCTGGGCGTCGAATTGCTGAATGCCGGCGCCAATCCGAACGACCAGCGGTCCGGGTTCGCCCCGCTGCACGCCCTGGCGTGGGTCCGCAAACCCAATCGCGGCGACGACCCCGACGGCCAGCCGCCGCCGACCGGCTCCGGCAATGTGAGCAGCGTGCAATTCGTTCGGGAGCTGGTGAAGCGCAAAGCCGACGTGAACCTGCGGCTAGAGAGGGGGGCGGGCGGCAAGGGCAAGATCAGCATGGCCGGCGCGACCGCCTTCCTGCTCGCCTCCAAAACGGCCGATCTGCCGTACATGCGATTGCTTGTCGAACTCGGCGCCGACCCGCTGTTGCCGAACAAAGACGGCACGACGCCGCTGATGGCCGCCGCCGGCTACGGCACGACCGCCCCCGACGAGGAAGCCGGCACGGAGACGGAGGCGCTCGCCGCCGCCGAATACCTGCTCGGCCTGGGCGCCGACGTCAACACCGTGGACAAGAACGGAGAGACCGCCATGCACGGCGCCGCTTACAAGAGCTTCCCGAAGATGGTCCAGTTCCTCGCCGACCACGGGGCGAAGATCGAGGTATGGAACAAGAAGAACACGCACAATTGGACACCGCTCTTGATCGCGGAGGGATTCCGCCCGGGCAACTTCAAACCCTCCTTCGAGACGATCGCGGCGATCCACAAGGTGATGCGGGACGCCGGCGTCACGCCCCCGTTGCCGACCCCGCGTGCCGCCGGCCCGCTCGGCTACGACGACGGCAAGAACGGGAAGTGATCTCGGATTCCGCTGTTACGACCTACATGCCTCACCTTCAACGGCTCGAACGCATTTGGTTCGACCACCCGATTATTTTGTCACGACCTGCACACTCGGGCGGCAGCGCGTTCTCGCCGACGAAGCCGTGCATGCTCTTTGTCGGGAAATCTGGGCCGAAGGCGAACGACTGCAGCACTGGCTCGTCGGCCGCTACGTCATTATGCCGGATCACGTACACTTCTTTTGCGCCGCGCAGCCTGAAGCGAAGTCAATTTCGGTTTTCGTCGGCAAGTGGAAGGAATGGACGGCCAAGTACGCGAATCGACGCCTGAGACTGCCGGCCCTATTGTGGCAGCCCGGATTCTTCGATCATGTCTTGCGGTCCGAGGAGAGCTACGAACAGAAATGGGAGTATGTCGGGGACAATCCTCGGCGGGCCGGACTGGTGCAGTCGGCGGCCGATTGGCCATTCCAAGGGGAGCTGAACGATTTGCGATTCGCCTAGTCCCCCTTGTTTTGCGGCTCGCCGTGCCGGTCTTCTGTAGCTGGCCTCAGTGAGGCCGGTCCGCGTGTCCAAAGG
>DATJGQ010000422.1:0-2227 GCA_035494815.1 Gemmataceae bacterium | reverse complement strand
GCAGTTTACGCGTCCCTGACATTGCGAAGTCCCCTCTTTACAGAATTGACAAACAGGGGCCCCATACCCCTGTTGCTGGGAACCGTTCTACCACGAAACGGCGCTACTTGGACGCTCCGGAGCCGCGCACGACGTTAATTGTTTGATTCACGCCCGGACGGTCCCACCGCTCGACTCTGCCATCCGGCCACGCGACTTCTACAGATTCCGGAGCTGTCTCGCCCAGCCCGAAGTGGGCGCGCCGGTCGCTCGCCGAGCAGTAGCTCGAGTCGGTCTGGACGCGCCGGACGAGGTCCGGCCTGCCGCTCCTCCGCACTCGAACCCGCGCGCCGAGCCCGTCCCGGTTTACTCCCGCGTTTCCCTCCAGTTTTACGCCGAGCCAGTTACCCGCGCGGGACCGGTTCAACAGCAGCCGCGCCGGACCGTTGTTGTACGTCACCAGGACGTCCACCCGGCCGTCGTTATCGACGTCGCCGAATGCGGCCCCGCGGGCGATACCCGCAAGTTGCATTGCCGACCCGGCCTCCGCCGTAACATCGGTGAATTTTTCGCCGGCGTTCCGCAGCAGAAGGTTTTTCTCCTTGAACGGCTCCGGCTGCCCCCGCTGCTCCTCCCGAAGCGTCACCGCGCCGTTCGCGAGAAACAGATCCAAGGCGCCGTCATTGTCATAATCGATCCATCCGACGCCGAACCCGGTATACGGGAACGTCGCCGTGTACAGGCCGGCGCGCCTCGTGATATCGACGAAGACCGGCAATCCTGCGGGCGACACGCTCTCCTTCCGAAACAGCGTCGCGCCCTCGCGCATGAGGTTGAGGACGAACAGGTCCTCGCGGCCGTCGCCGTCCGCGTCCCCGATCGCTACGCCCATCCCCGCCTTCGCGAGGCCGTCCTCGCTGAACGCCGCGCCGGCCTCAAGCCCGGCCTCTCGAAAGGTCCCATTCCGCTGATTCAGCCAGACGTGATTCTGAGCGCTGTCGTTGGCGACGAAGAGATCCGGCCAGCCGTCGTCGTTGAGGTCGGCGGCCGCCACTCCGAGGCCCGGTCCAAGCGCCCGGTCGATGCCCGCTTCGGCGGTGACGTCGCGAAACCGGTCGCCGCCGTCATTGTGATACAGCCGAGCGGAGACCGGCGCGTACGCGCGCGGCGTGCAGTAATCCGGCTCGCCGGTCGGCGCGTGGCACGCCTTGTTCGTCGCCTCCGACCACCGCACGTAGCTAAGCACGATCAGGTCGAGCCGTCCGTCGCGGTCGTAGTCGAAGAACGAGGCGCTGCTCGACCAGACGCCCGCCGGCTGCGGAAACGGAACCTCAGTGAACGTCCCATTGCCGTTGTTCCGGTACAGCGAGCGTTTGTCGTAGCCGGTGACGAACAGGTCCTCCGCGCCGTCGTTGTTGTAGTCGGCGACCGCGGCGCCCATCCCGTAACCCGCGAAATGGATTCCTGATGCCGCCGTCACATCGGTGAAGCGTAACGATCCGCCGGGCACGAGTTCGTTACGAAAGAGCTTGCTCTCGCCGACACTCTGGACAAGGAAGACGTCGAGGTCGCCGTCATTGTCGAAGTCGAACAGCGCGGCGCCCGAGCCCATGATCTCGGTCATGAAAAACTTGCCGGTAGCGCCGTTGCGATGCGTAAACTCGATGCCCGCCTTCGCCTCGACGAACTCGACCGGCGGCCCCGCCGGCGGCCGGCCGCCGCACGCCTCGATTGTTGCCAGTGCCAAAAGTGAAGCAACTTTCAGTCTGATGAGAGTCTGTGCCGATTTGTGGGGCGGCCTTTCAGGCCGCGGACCCGCTTTCCAGCGGGTCCAGCCGGCTGCAAAGCCGGCTGCGGCCAGGATTGGCCGCCCCACAACGGAATGGTCCCTCACGGGCGAGCGGGCGCGGGCTCCATCCGGACCACGAAGCCGCTCACATCCTTCTTGACGAGCGCCTCGACACCCGAACTCTCGACCGTGCGATATCCCTTCACTGCCGGTGAAACGCCATATATCCCGGGCGGCACACCGCGAAACTCGAAACTGCCGTCTGGGGCGATCATCGCGATCTGGCTGTCCCAGGCGCGGTCGGCCCCGAGCGTCACACGCATGTCCGGCGGAATCGGCTTGCCGTCCGTCAGCACGACCCGTCCCTTGAAACTGAAGGCCCGCTTCAGTTCGATGTCGCCGACGTTCACTTCCTCGCCGTCGTCCTTCGTCTCCACCCCCACGACGTCCCCGCCGATG
>DATJGQ010000421.1:0-2621 GCA_035494815.1 Gemmataceae bacterium | reverse complement strand
CTCGCGCTGCTCCTGTCGCTCCCGGGTGCCGATCCGGCAGACAAGGCCGGTCCGCCGGCCGCCGAAAAGACGCCCGCGCCGTTCGCCGGTCTTCGCCTGCGAAGCATCGGCCCGGCGGTGACGTCCGGCCGCATCGTCGGGTTCGCCGTGCACCCGAACGATCGCGGCCATTACTACGTCGCCGTCGCGTCGGGCGGCGTCTGGAAGACGGTCAACGCCGGCACGACCTGGACGCCGATCTTCGACACACAAGGCTCTTACTCGATCGGCTGCGTCACGCTCGATCCGAAGAACCCGCACGCCGTCTGGGTCGGCAGCGGCGAGAACAACAGTCAGCGGAGCGTCGGCTACGGCGACGGCGTCTACAAGTCCACCGACGGCGGCCGGTCGTGGCAGAACGTCGGGCTCAAAGCGTCGGAGCACATCGGCAAGATCGTCATCGACCCGCGAGACTCGAACACGGTCTACGTCGCGGCGCAGGGCCCGCTCTGGTCGCCGGCCGGCGACCGCGGGTTGTACAAGACGACCGACGGCGGCAAGACCTGGAACAAGGTGCTCAGCGTCAGCGAGAACACCGGCGTGACCGATCTGGTACTCGACCCGCGGAACCCCGACGTCATCATCGCCGCGAGCTATCAGCGCCGCCGACACGTCTGGACCCTCATCGACGGCGGGCCGGAAAGTGCCCTGCACCGTTCCACCGACGGCGGCAAGACGTGGACGAAGCTGCGGGCCGGCCTGCCGACCGAAGAGATGGGCCGCATCGGACTGGCGATGGCCCCGAGTGACCCCGACGTCGTTTATGCGATCATCGAGGCCGCGGACAAGAAGGGCGGCATCTTCCGCTCGGCCGACCGCGGCGTCACATGGGAGAAGCGCAACGACTTCGACCAGCAGGCGCAGTATTACGCCCACCTCGTCGTCGACCCGGTGAATAAGGACCGCATTTACGTGATGAACGTGCTCATCCGCGTTTCCGACGACGGGGGCCGGACGCTGCGAAACCTCGGCGAGCGGGCCAAACACGTCGACAACCACTGCATCTGGATCGACCCGAAGCAGCCGAACTACTACTTGGTCGGCTGCGACGGCGGCATCTACGAGAGCTTCGACCGCGCCGCGACCTGGAACTTCAAAGCGAACCTGCCGGTGACGCAGTTCTATGACGTGGCGGTGGACGAGGCCGGGCCGTTCTACCACGTCTACGGCGGCACGCAGGACAACTTCACCCTCGGCGGCCCGGCCCGCACGCGCAACGTGCACGGCATCGCCAACTCCGACTGGTTCGTCGCCCAGGGCGGCGACGGCTTCCACTGCCGCGTCGATCCGAAGGACCCGAACACGGTCTACGCGGAGTTGCAATACGGCGGGCTGGTGCGGTTCGACCGGCGAACGGGGCAGAAGGTCGGCATCCAGCCGCTCGCGGGGCCGGGCGAGCCGCCGTTGCGCTGGAACTGGGACTCGCCGCTGTTGATCAGCCCGCACTCGCACAAGCGGATTTATTTCGCGGCCAATCGCCTCTATCGGAGCGACGACCGTGGCGACAACTGGAAAGCGATCAGCGGCGATCTGTCGCGGCAACTCGACCGGGACAAACTGCCGGTCATGGGCAAAATCTGGGGACCGGACGCGGTGGCGAAACACGTCTCGACTTCGTTCTACGGAAACATCGTCGCGCTCGCGGAATCGCTCAAGCAGGAGAACCGACTCTTCGTCGGCACCGACGACGGGCTAATCCAAATCACAGATGACGGCGGCCAGAATTGGCGCAGGGTCGAGCAGTTCCCGGGCGTCCCGGAGCGTACGTATGTCAGCCGGATTCTGTCGTCGCTACATAATAGCGACACGGTCTACGCCGCCTTCGACAATCACAAGATGGGCGACTTCGCGCCTTACCTCCTCAAGAGCACGGACGCCGGCGGGTCGTGGACGTCGATCGTCGGCGACCTGCCGGGCCGAGGGTCGGTCCTCGCGATTGCTGAGGACCACGTCAATCCCGATCTGCTCTTCGCGGGCACCGAGTTCGGTTTGTTCGTCACGCTGGACGGCGGCAAGAAGTGGACGCAACTCAAGGGCAACATACCGACGATCGCCGTCCGCGATCTGGCGATCCAACGGCAGATGAACGACCTCGTCGTCGGCACGTTCGGCCGCGGCATCTACGTGCTTGACGACTACGCCCCGCTGCGATCGATGACGCCGGAGTCGCTCGGTAAACCGGCGTCCCTATTTGCGGTCCGAGACGCGGTCATGTACATCGAATCACGGCCGTACGGAACGCGGGGGAAAGGGTTCCAGGGCGAGTCGTTCTACACGGCCGAAAACCCGCCGTTCGGGGCGAGCGTCACTTATCATCTCAAGGACGCGCTCAAGACGAAGAAACAGCGGCGGAAGGACGCGGAGAAGGCCGCGGCGAAACAGGGGCCGCCGCCGTATCCGTCGAAAGAGGAGCTGCGCGCCGAGGACGAGGAAGAACAGCCCGCGATTCTAGTCACGGTGACAGACGCGGACGGCCGGGCGATCCGCACGCTCACCGGCCCGACGGCGGCGGGGGTGCACCGCGTCAACTGGGATTTGCGCGAACAGCCCGTGACCCGCGGCCGGCCGAGGGCCGAGGGCGA
>DATJGQ010000420.1:0-3510 GCA_035494815.1 Gemmataceae bacterium | reverse complement strand
GCGCCGCGGCGCCGCGGGCGAGCGCCGACAACAGACCGCCTTCCGACCAGACGCGCGGCCAACCCAGTTTCAGGATCAATTCGCGTTCGCGCGCGGCCAGGTCGTCATGCCCGCGCTTGGCCAAGTCGGCCGCGACGTCGGCGCGCAGCACCGTGTTGCCGAGCGACTGCCAGTACGCCTGCTCGATCCGCTGTCGGCCCTCGACGGCCTGGCCCGCCTGTTCGAGGGCCCGGCCGTGCAAGTAGACGGCGAGCGGCCCGAGCGGATCGCACTCGGCCGATTTCGCATAGGCACCCGCGGCGGCGGCGTAATCTTTCCGAGCCACGAGGAAGTCGCCAAGCCGCAGCCAGCGCGCGGGGTCTTTGGAGTTCTCGCAGGCCCGAACAAGTTCGGCGCGGGCGGCGTCCATTTGACCGGCGGCCTCGTATGCGGCCGCCAAAGCTTCGTGGGCGACAGATTTCGCGTGCGGGTTCTCGGCCGGCTGAACGGCGACGAGGGCGACCGACCATTCACCCGGGTCTACCCGAGTCGCGCCGGACGGCGGGTCGATGATACTGCGGACGCGCCGCATCGTGCCGGTCGCGTCGTCCTGTGGGGATTTCTGCCGGAAGAAGTTCCACCACGCCCACGCTTCCTCGCCGCGCTTCGGGAAAACCGCCCCGAGCACTTGGCGCGGGGGCTGTTCGCTGGGCGTCTGGCGAATGAGTTCGCCGAGGAACCGCGCCGAATGCTCGCGGGCGGCGTCCGTCAAACCGAGTTTCATTTGCACTTCGCACAGCTCGACCGCAGTCTCGACGTCGTCGGCCGTCTTGAGCCGCTCGGCGACTTTGCCGAACACTTGCCCGGCGCGGTCGGCCTCCCCCAATAGATAAAGCAGTCGTGCCTGCTTGATCGACGTCGTCAGGCCGGCCTCGCCCGGCGTGGGCGGACGGTCGGCGACTGTCAGTGCTTCGCGGTAGCGGAGCTGTCCGGCGAGCAGGTCGAACAGTTGCGGCCGAAACTCGGGCAGGTTCTCGAGCAGGGCGAGCGCCGGCGTCGGCCGCTCGATGAGAGTCAGCGTCTTGGCGGCGGTCCAGGCAAGGAACATCGAATTCGGATCGGGCGGGGCAGCCGGTTCGCCGGGCGGCGATGTCCGGGGCGGCACGATCCAGATCTCGTTCGCCTTGATGGCGTGCCGCAAATCGGCGAGGTCGGCGTCGAGCGCCTTCGTGTTCCCGGCGAGGCGATGCAACAGCGCGGTGGTCCCGCGGCGGGCCGTCGGGTCTACACCTTCCGGCATCGGCCGTTTGGCCAATGCCGCCCAGTCACCCTGCTGCCAGAGGATTTCGTCGAGGAGCAGCCCGTCGTCCGTCGCCGCCGCGTCCTGGGCGTACTTGCGCGCCGACGCGAGGTCACCTTTGGCCCGATAGAGCACCGCGAGGGCGGCGGGTCGCGGCGTCGCGTCGGCCTGACGACGGGCGATGGCGGCGTCGAGCTGTCCTTGCAGGATGACGAACGCGGCGTAATCGGTCAGGGCGGCGTCCACGCCGCCGGCGACGCACGTTTCCAGCAGCTCCCCGGCGGCGGCGTAGTCTCGCGCGGCGAGCAGTTGCGGCACGACTTCGCGCGCGGCGTCGGTCAGTGCTTTGGCAAGCGCGGGACGTTGCTCGGGCGGGACCCGACTGCCGATGCGGGCCAGCACCGTCAACCCGGCCCGGCGGGCTTTGACCAGACCATGGATCGCTTCACTCTGGGCGGTCGCGTCGCCCGCCCGGTACTTGTCGACGAGTGCGACGACCTCGTCGGGCGTGTCGGCGAAGATTCCCCATTCGATCTTGTCGAGCAGCTCGCGGGCCCGCCGCGCGACTTCGGGGTCGCGGTTCTTGAGGGCATCGCGTAGCGCCGACTCGGCGGCCGCCCCCGCCAGCCACAGGCGCCGTGTCGCCTGCTCCCGGATGACGTATCGGCTATCGCCCAGCTGCCGAACGGCCGTGGCGATTTCGTCAGCCGACGGCTGCTTCCCAGGCTCCGCCGCGACGGACATTGAGACTGCAAACACACAGAGAACCAACAAGCCGCGGGCGGACACGGTCGCCTCCCCAGTCAAAGTTGTGCAGAGATGTGCATGGTACCGCCGTCAGGGGTTTTGTCACCAGCCCGATTGCGGCGACTCGCCGCAGCGTGACCGCTTGGCACAGTGGAATCGCGACGCGGCGTTGCTATAACACGCCAGCGACGCGCCGCCCGAGGAGTAACCACGCATGCCGACGCGCGGGGCCGCATTCGCGGGAATGTCCGTCGCACTCGTCACGCCGTTCCGCGACGGCGAAGTCGATTACGCGGAACTGGACCGACTGGTCGACTGGCACGCCGAACAGGGGACGGCGGCGCTGGTGCCGTGCGGCACGACCGGCGAGTCGCCGACGCTCGACCACAAAGAGCACGACCGGGTCATCGCCGGCGTCTGCGAGCGCGCCGCCGGGCGACTGAAAGTTATCGCCGGGACTGGGTCCAACAGCACTGGCGAGGCGATCCAGCTGACCAGGCACGCGAAGGAGTCCGGCGCCGACGCCTGTCTGCAGGTCGGGCCCTACTACAACAAGCCGACGCAGGAGGGCTACCTTCGCCACTTCGCGGCGATCGCCGACGCGGTGGACCTGCCGCAGATCATTTACAACATCCCCGGCCGCACCGGCTCGAACATCCTGCCGGAGACGATCATCCGACTGGCCGAGGAGGTGCCGTTGGTCGTCGGCATCAAGGAGGCGTCGGGGTCGCTCGACCAGGTCTCGCAGATCGCCGGCGCGTGCGACCTGACGATGCTCTCCGGCGACGACAGTTTGACCTTGCCGATCATGTCCGTCGGCGGCGAAGGGGTGGTGTCGGTGGTCGGGAACATCGTCCCGCGGGACATGACGGCACTGGTGGCAACCTATCGGGCGGGACGATTCGCGGAGGCGCTCGCCTGGCACCGCAAATTGTTCGCACTGGGCCGAGACCTGTTGGGCGTGGCGACGAACCCGATCCCGGTCAAGGCGGCGCTCAAGCTGTTGGGCAAGGGAACGGGAGAGTTGCGGCTCCCGCTTTGGCCGCTGGACCGCGCCGGTGAAGAACGGATCCGGCAGACGCTGGTGCGATACGGCTTACCGGTCGAGGCGTGACGCCGTCGCGGAATTTTCACTTGGAGCCGGCGGGGCGGATGACTAGAGTGACAATTCGACATGTGTCGGACGAATGTGGATAGGTACTGGTGAGGATGCGTTGACTCGTTAAGCTCTTCGTCCGACACCCGCGCCCCTTGTCCTACCGCCATGGCGCGCTCTCCGTCAACTGGAGGACCCGTAGATGCCACCTGCCGCAAAGAAGAAGGACGCGCCGGCCCTGCCGATTTCGGACCGGACGGTTTCCAGCCTGGTGCAGTATTTCAAGCTATTGGCGGACGACTCGCGGTTGCGGATCCTTCTGACGTTGGCCCGCGAAGGGGAGACGCACGTCTCCGCCCTGTGCCAGATGCTCGGGCAATCCCAGCCG
>DATJGQ010000419.1:0-3469 GCA_035494815.1 Gemmataceae bacterium | reverse complement strand
TGAGGCAAGGCCGACACGCACCCGGCCCGCCGGGGAACCGGCGTTGCGTCCCGGCGGACATCCAGTAGACTGGCCTGCCCTTACCGAGGAGTCTCCGCGCATGGACGCGCGCCGCCCGAGAGTTGTCTTGGTCCACGACTGGCTGACCGGCATGCGCGGCGGCGAGAAGTGTCTCGAACGCGTCTGCCGCCGCTGGCCGCACGCCCCGCTGATGACGCTCCTGCACGCCCGGGGCAGCGTCAGTCCCGAGATTGAAGATCGACGGATTCGCGGGAGCTTTTTGCAGCGGCTACCGGCAAGTGAGCGATACTACCGCTACCTGCTGCCGTTACTGCCGGTCGCCGCCCGCTGGCCCGTGCCGCCGTGCGACCTGGTTTTCAGCCTGAGCCACTGTGTCGCCAAAGCCGCCCGCCCGCCCCGCGGCGTGCCGCACGTCTGCTATTGTTTCACGCCGATGCGTTACGCCTGGCACATGCGGGACGCCTATTTCGGCCGCGGGCGGCTCGGGCAGCTGCCGGCGGCACTCGTCGGCCAGGTGCTGCGCTGGTTGCGACATTGGGACCGGGCCACCGCCGCGCGAGTGAGCCATTTCATCGCCATCAGCCGCACTATCCGCGAGCGCATCGCCGAATGCTACGACCGGGACAGCACGGTCATTTATCCTCCGGTGGACACCGATTTCTATACGCCGGCGGCGATGCCGCGCGAGGACTACTACCTCGTCGTGTCGGCATTTGCCCCGTACAAACGGATCGACCTCGCGGTGCGAGCGTGCACGGCGACGAAGCGAAAACTTCTCGTCATCGGCACGGGCCAGGACGAGCGGCGATTACATTCTCTCGCGGGGCCGACGGTGAGGTTCCTCGGATGGCAGCCGGACGAGACCATCCGCGAGCACCTTCGCCGCTGTCGGGCGTTGCTCTTTCCGGGAGAGGAGGACTTCGGCATCGTGCCGGTGGAGGCGCAGGCGTGCGGGGCGGCGGTCATCGCGTTCGGCCGCGGCGGCGCGACGGAAACGGTCGTGCCCCCGGGCGGCAAAGCCGAGCCGACCGGCTTTTTGTTCCGCGAGCAGAGCGTCGAGTGTCTGAGCGAATCAATGGACTGGTTCGATCGCCATGCCGCCGATTATTCGCCGATCACCGCCCGTAAACAGGCCGTGCACTTCAATCCGCGGCGGTTTGACGAGGAAATCGGGCGGTTTGTCGACGGGTTGGGAATCGGCAGGGTCACATCGATTCGGCGAGCGGCCTAGCCCGCGCTCCGCTGCGCGTCGCGGCTAAACGGTTAGCCGCGACGCGCAGCGGTGCGCGAACGGCGTCACAACTTCTGGCATTCCCCGCACGGGCGGATACACTGTGGGGCGTATCGCTCCGCGAGGAATCCCGCCATGACGCTCTCCCGCCGCGAACTCCTCCGCACCGCCGGCGCCGCCGTATTGGCCCTGGGCTTCCCATTCGGCCGGACCGTCCGCGCCGCCGACGGGAAACGTAAACGGCTGCTCGTCTACACCCGCTCCCAAGGGTGGGAACATGACGTCGTTAAGGTCGTCAAGGGACAACCGTGCCTGGTCGACAAGGTCTGGACCGAACTCGCCGCCAAGCACGAATTCGACGTCGAATGCACCAAGGACGGTCGTATCTTCCTGCCCGAGACGCTCGCGAAGTTCGACGCCTTCTTCTTCTACACGACGGGCGATCTGACCAAAGAGGCGGTCTCGGACCCTCGGCAGAACACCGACCGATCGCCGCCGATGCCTGTGGAAGGCAAGAAGGCGCTGCTGGATGCCGTCGCCGCCGGGAAGGGCTTTCTCGCCTCCCACTGCGGCAGCGATACGTTCCACAGCCCGGGCCCGGCGTTCGCGAACCAGGAGCCTGCCAGGATCGATCCGTACCTTCTCATGCTCGGCGGCGAGTTCATCAAGCACGACGCCCAGCAGGAATCCTGGATGCGGGTCGTCGATAACCGCTTTCCCGGGGCGAAGGACCTGAAAGACTTCCGGATCAAGGAAGAGTGGTACTCCCTCAAGAACTTCCAGCCGGACCTGCACGTCATCCTGGTGCAGGACACGCACGGCATGGAGGGGCCGAGCTATCAGCGGCCGAGCTTCCCCGCGACTTGGGCGCGGATGCACGGCAAGGGCCGCGTCTTTTACACGTCGATGGGCCACCGCGAAGACGTCTGGGCCAACCCGGTCTTCCAAAACCTGTTGATCGGCGCCCTGTCATGGGCGACCGGTCAGGCCGATGCGGACCTGACGCCGAACCTGCAATCCGCCGCACCCGAGGCGATGAAGCTCCCCAACCCGCCGCCCGAACGCCCGCGCGGCAAGGCCAAAGGCAAAGCCACCGACAAACCCGTTTAGCCGCAACGCGGATCGCTTCGGCCGACTCACCCCACACCCGATGAGGTTTTCTCCATGACTTTTTCGACCAGGCGATGGCCTGCCGCCATAGTGTTCGGCGTCATCGCGATCGCCCTTCTGACCGCTCACCGGACCACTCCTGCGAACGCTCAGAGTTCCGTCTCCACGGACTCGCCGAACCAACTGACCGACGCCGAGAAGAAGGCCGGTTGGAAACTGCTCTTCGACGGCAAGTCGACCGACGGCTGGCACAACTTCCGCGAGAAGGGCGTCCGCCCCGGCTGGCAGGTCAAGGACGGCATGTTGGTATGCGTCGACCCCAAGAACGCGAAGGACATTGTCACCACGGACAAGTACGACTGGTTCGAACTGTCGATCGAGTACAACATCACCAAGTCGGGTAATAGCGGCATCATGTTCCACGTTTCGGACGAGGGCCGCGGCGCGATGTGGCAAACCGGGCCGGAGATCCAATTGCAGGACAACGTCGACGGCCACGACCCACAAAAGAGCGGCTGGCTCTACCAACTCTACAAGCCCGAGAATGACCCGAAGACCGGCAAGCCGGTCGATGCGACCAAGCCCGTCGGCGAGTGGAACCACCTCCGCTTTGTCCTCTCCGCCCCGCCCGCGAAGTCGGAAGTCTCCATGAACGGCGTCAAGTACTACGACTTCGTCTGGAAGAGCGACGACTTCCAGAACCGCGTCGCCCAGAGCAAGTTCAAGACCGCGCCGAACTTCGCCAAGTTCGACACCGGCTACATCGGACTACAAGGCGACCACGGCTCGGTGTCGTTCCGCAACATCAAGATTCGCCCGCTCTCCGCTACAAAATCCGCGAGTGCCGTACCATGAAACGCTACTTTCTTCCGTTCGCGGTCGTTGCGTTCGTCGCCATTTCGGCCGTCGCCGCCGACACGAAGTCCGACTCCGCGGGCTTCGTGCAACTGTTCAACGGCCGGGACATGACCGGCTGGAAACAGCACCCCGACGACACGAACAAATGGGAGGTCAAGGACGGCGCTCTCACCGCGAGCGGCCCGGGGAACGGCCACCTGTACAGTCAACGAGACGACTACGAGAACGTCGTCTTCCGGATCGAGGCCA
>DATJGQ010000418.1:0-13993 GCA_035494815.1 Gemmataceae bacterium | reverse complement strand
CCCCCCCCCCCCCCCCCCCACCCCGCTCGCCTTTTGCTTGCGTGACTGAAACCGCCAGGCGTAGCCGAGCAGCGTCACCGCCGTCGGGCCGAAGCATAGCACCAGCGTCCCCGGCTCAGGGACGGGCGCGACCTGGAATTGCCAGCCGAAATTGGCCACCGGGTTCGGCGGGCCGCCGAAATTCAGCTGTTGCCCCGCCGGAAAATTGCCCGGAACGCCGGCGGCCGTTGACCGGAAGTAGACGTCATCGCTAATGCCGACGGTCGGCGGGCTGAACTGCCCCTGGCCGAGGTTGTTCAATTGGGCCGCGGTCGCCCCGGTCGTGCCGAGGTTATCGTCGAACACCACGCCCGCCCAGAAGAAACCCGGCGGGATGACCAACGTCCCGGGCGCGAGCGGGCCCGAAACGATCAGGCTGATCGAGGAAGCGGTGAACGGCGTCGCGGGAAAGTTGAGGGTCGCCAAGGCCGTGCCGGGGCCGAGGTTGGGGCCATCGGGGAGGAAAAACTTCACCCGCGGCCGGGCGGTGACCGCCGTCGTGTTGAGGTTCGCCACCGAGAGGGTGAAGTTGGTAACGGACCGGCCCGCGAACCCGGTGATCGGCTGAATGTCGTCGGCGATATATTGGGTGATCGCGGCCTGGCTGGTCGCGCCGCCGTTTATCACGGCGTTCGTCGAGCTGTTCGTCGTGTTGTTGTAGATGATGACCTGACCGGGCGCCGCCGCCGTGGCCGCGACGAGAGCCACACCCGCGAGCAAGATGACCCGTCGCATCGTGTCCCCTCCCTGAGTGCGCGATAAGCGGCACTATCCTAGTTCGCCACGCCGAAGCCGTCAATCGACGTCCGCCGGCCCCGCCCGTGTCTCCCGCCGGTGGCAACTCACCACCAGAACTCCGTTCGCAGAAACGCCAGAACGCGTCGCACAGCGATCTCTCCGATCGGTCGGGGGCCGATGTAAATGCGGGCGTAGCCGGTCGCGCCCGGCCGGAGAGCCGGCTGGGAGTGCGTCAGCCGAGCGTGGACGGTGACCGTACTTTGAGACCCGCCGGTGCTAGTGCTCGGGGCGATGCGGTCCACCGTCGCCGCCAACGTCGTGAACGGAAGGGCGCGGGCCTTGAGCGCCACCTGCTGACCGACTTCGATGCGCTCGCCGTCCTGCTCGGCGACGGCGATCTCCACCGCGACGCTAACCGGGTCTTCGACCACGCAGATCAGATCCCCGTCGTGTACAAACTGGCCGGCTTTCTCCTTCAACCGCGCCGTCGTGACCAGGCCCGCAAGGGGGCTGCACAACTCCTGTTTGGTAGAGAGGCTATCGAGGTAGCGCGCTTCCTCTTCGAGTTTTTCCAGGCCGGCGCGGGCGGCCTCGAGTTGTTCCGGCCGGTTGCCGGCTTCCAGCACGGTCAACGCCCCCGCCGCGTCGGCCCATTCCTTCTGCCGGCGGGCCAGTTCCACTTCCGCCTGGAGCGTGCCGAGCGCCTGGCGGGCGCGGGCCTCGGCCTCGGCCCGGTCCAGCCTCGCTCGGCAGACAAGGACGGTCCTCTGCGACGCCTCGTAATCCTGGCGCGACCCGATCTGCCGGGCCAGCAGCAGTCGGTCGCGGTCGAACGTCGCCTGGGCCGCCGTCAATTCGGCGCGACAAGCGGCGATCTGGTGGTCGAGGCAGGCCAGGTCTTCGACCAGCGCCTGTTTCTGTCGGGCGAGATCTTCCGTGGCGCGGTCGTGCCAGTCTTTCGCCCGTTGCACGCGCTGCCGCTGTTCGGCCAGCTCCTCGGGGCGCGTGCCCAACGCGAGTAGCGCCAGCTTCGCCCGGGCTTCCCGCGCCTCGGCACGCTTCTGAGCCAGCCGGCTCGCCAGGTCGGGGATTTCGAGCCGGGCGACGACGGCACCGGAACTGACATGATCGCCTTCATTCACATACAGGCCGCGGAGGAACCCGGTCGCCGGTGCCCGCACTTCGAAGCGGGCGGCGCAACGCGCCTCAAACGTCCCGCCGGTCCGGTCTTCGATTCGAATGCACCACAGCCCGCCGACGAGGCCCGCGATGACGACCAGGCGGGCCACGGAATGGCCGTACCGCTCGCGAATCATGTGTCCGACCTCCCGCGAACCGAATCCCTGGAACACGCCCGGCACACTGACCAGCCCCAGCAGCGTCACGAGTCCGACGCCGAACCAGTTCCCGAAGCCTCCCAGCCACATCAACAACGCCCATAACATCGACGCCAGAAACCCCGCCGAATACAGCCACGTGGCCAGGCCGATCCGACCGAGAAGTTTGCTACCCGGCTCGCCTTTCGGCGACGGACTTCCCCAGAGCAGCCAGCGGACGCGGGCCCGGAAGGCGTCCAGCGCCTGCTGCCGAAGATTGGGAATCTCCAGCCAGTCGCTCAGGAGGTAATAGCCGTCCAGCTTCATCAGCGGGTTGAAGTTCAGCAGCGTTTGGACGCCGCCGAGCGACAGCACCACGAACGCCAGCCGATGGACGAGAGTGCCTGGTACGGTCAACCGCCAGACCAGGACGGCAATCGCCCAGATGAACAACTCGAACCAGGCGCCGGCGAACGTGACCCACAGTCGTTTCGACTTCTCGCGGAACAGCCAGGCGTCGGACACGTTGCAATAGAAACACGGCATCAGATAGAGCAGCAGGAAGCCGATCTCGTGCACCTCGCCGCCGTGGTGTTTGCAAGTCAGTCCGTGAGCACACTCGTGCAGCGTTCCGATGACAAGCATCGTCAGCCATGCCACGACGGCCGTCTCCCACCGCAGGGCGTGCGTGACGCTGCCGGCCAGGTCGTGTCGGTTCGCCCAGACCACGACGCCGGCGACGAAAATGCACCCGACCGAGACGACTAAAAAAGCCGGCGTCCAAAAGAATCGAATCCGCGGCGCCAACCAGGTGAAAAGGCGGTCGGGGTCCCACAGGCTGAAACGCCAGTGGAGCAGGGTTCGTGTGCCGACCAGAGATCGGCCGGGTTGAGCCGTTGCCGCGCAATGTTTGGTAGGGTCGGCGTCTTCGGCGGCCTGCAGTAGTCCTTGCGAGCGGGCCGATTCGACAAACTCGGCGAGGTCGTCTTCCGAGATCGATTCGCCCATCCGGCCGGCGTACGCGGCACGGACGGCCTGGATCGTCCGCGACCCGTCGAACTGCGTTAACAGAAAGTGCTCCGCTTCGCCGAGGTGGAAGAACTCACTCGTCCGCGAATCCTTGACGACATACCGGCCCGCGTCGAGCGGCCGGATGAGCAGGTCCGGTCTCAAGCGGGGTAATACCGTCTCGCAGTCCGGCATGGCGATGACCTTCTGCACTCACGCGATCGATCGACCCGCCTTTTGGAGAAGCCGGCGGAGGTTGTCGCGGCACGTGCGTGTCTTCACGTGGCGTTTTCCAAGGGTGCGCTCGAACGCGGCGATCGCCCGACGATACAACGCGACCGCCTCCGCGGTATTGCCTTGCTCGTTCCGCAGCACCGCCAGGTTGTTCAGGGTCAGGGCCGTGTCCGGGTGGTCCGGCCCGAGGAGCTTTTCCTTGAGGGCCAGGGCGCGGCGATACAAGCGCTCGGCCTTGGCCGGATTGCCTTTCGCATAGTGCAGTGCCGCGAGGTTATTCAGGTTCACGGCGACTTCGTAATGCTCTGGGCCGTAGACGCGCTCGAAGATGGTCAGTGCCCGCCGGTACAGCGGTTCTGCCGCGTCGTACTTTCGTTGCCCGTCGAGCAGCGCCGCCAGCGCCGCGATGTCGGCAGCCACCTCGGGGTGGTTTGGGCCCAGCGCCTTCTCGCGGATTGCCACGCCGCGGCGGGCGAACGGCTCGCCGAGCGCGTACCGGCCGCGCGCGTGTTCCAGCCCGCCGAGATTGTGGTACAGCGCGGCCAACCGCGGATGATCTGGCCCGAGCGATTCCTCCATGAGCGATAACGCCCGGCGGTAGAGGCGGCCCGCTTCCGCGAACCGCCCCTGGTACTTGTGTACCACCGCCAGGTTGTTTAGCAGCGTCGCGACCATGACGTCGTTGCTGCCAGAGACCTTCCCCGCAAGTGCCAAAGCCCGCCGAAGCAACGTCTCAGCCTTGGCATAACATGCCCGCTGACGGTTCACTTCGGCCGCCGCAGCCAGAGCCCGGATCCGTCGCACCTTGAGAGTGCAAGGCGCCGGGCCGGGTTCGATTGCTCGAGTCATGGCTGAACGGCCCTTGCGGCGGAACATAGGACTACCGAGCCGACGCGGCGCGAGCGCGGACCAACGCCTCGTTGTGGTTGAGCGACTCGCCCGCGCTGGGCGCGATTCGCTGCTCCAACTTCACGATCCGGATCGGTGGCTGCGGCTTCTTTTCCTTGACGGCCTTCGACCCGGCGTTCGCTGCCGCCCGAACCAACGTCTCGTTGTGGTTGAGATTCTCCCCCGGCGTGATCCGCTCCTCCAACTTCACGATCCGGGGTTTCCGCTTCGCCTCCTTTTGGCCTTTCGGAGCTTTCGGCTTGGACTGTGCCGACGCCATCGTCTCGTTGTGGTTGACGGCGAGCTTCGGTGCGATTCGCTCTTCCAACTTCACGATCCGCAATCGCGGCTTCGGCTCCTCACTGGCACCTGTGGCATTGGGCTTGGACCGCACGGGCTCACGGACGAGCGTCTCGTTATGGTTGGTCGCGATCTTCGGCGCGATTCGCGGCTCCAACTTTACGATCCGGGGTTTCGCCTTCACGGCCGACCGGGCCTTCCCGGCCTTAGACCCGGAATTCACCGGCCCGCGGACCAGCGTCTCGTTGTTGTTGGTCGCCAGCTTAGGAGCGATTCGCTCCTCCAGCTTGACGATCCGAAACTCCCGCTTCGGTTTCAGAACTTGGGCTTGCCGAGTCTTATTCGGCCGCTTGTCCTCTTTGCGCGGTTTCACGTTGAAACCTCCTTCATCGAGTTGAGAAATCGTTCGTGGACACGACGCAACGGCGGCGAGAGATTCCTCGCCTCATCGGTTGCACCTTCCTTTCGACCGTGGTCCGCGCTAGGATGATGCGGCAGACCCGCGGGCGCGCAGACCGGGCGTCCGGGGAATGCCGGGCCGGTGCGGGCTTTGCTTGGCGGCGAGTACGCACCGGCCGCTTTGTTCCCTGTTCCGGGCGAAGCCCGGTTTTCTTCACGTCATTTTCGTTCGCCCTTCGCCAGGGCGTCGGTTCGGGCGCTCCTCCCGGGTCGCCGGCCCGGGCGCTAAGCGTTCACGGCGGCGGGCCGACTCCGCGGGGGGCCAGGTCCGGATCCCGGTACGGCAATTTCCGGGCGAAGAGGTCAAGGCGCCGCCGGGCCACTGTCCCAAATCGCTTCTCGTACTCAGGAAACGACAGGGCCTTCTTCGTATATTCGACCGCCTGGTCGAAGTCGCCGGCCTCGGCGTAGGCCACGCCGAGGGTGGCGAAACAGTTTGGATTCTTCCAACCAGTCCGCTCGCAGGCTCGGGTGGCAAGTTCGACCGCCTGCTTTCCGTCGCGCACCGCGTCCGGCCCGGCCGCCAGGAGCCAGGCTAGGTTGTTGAGGACGGGGTCTGCATTCGGGTCGAGTCGAAGCGCTTCCTTGAAGGACGCGATTGCGGCGGCCAGGTTACGCTTGCCCAGCAGGGCGACGCCCAGGCCGGTGTGGGCGTCGGCGTGGTTCGGGTCGAGCCGGATCGCCGCCTGAAAGGCGGTCATCGCCCCGTCGTAGTCCCGCTTCACTTCCCAGAGAATCTTTCCGAGACTGTATTGGACAGGAGCGTTCTTCGGGTCGAGGCGGATTGCCTCCTTGTAAGCGGCGATGGCCCCGTCCGGGTCCCCCTTATCCCGCAAGGCAACCCCCAGGTGATGGTGGGCGTCGGCGTACTCCGGGTCCAGCCGGATCGCCTCCTTGAAGGCGGCGATCGCCCCGTCCGGGTCCCGCTTGACGCGCCGGAGGATCGACCCGACTCCGGTATGGGCGTAGGCGTTCTTCGGGTCGAGGCGGATCGCCTCCCGGAAGGAGGCGAGAGCTCCGTCGGTGTCCCCTTTGTCTCGTAGGGCGGACGCCAGATTGACGTGGGCGTTGGCGTATTCCGAGTTGGTCCCGACCGCTTCCTTGAAGGCGGCGATGGCCCCGTCCAGATCCCCCTTGTCCCGCAAGGCGTTCCCCAGGTTGAAGTGGGCGGAGGTGTACTTCGGGTTAGCCTGGATTGCCGCCTTGTAGGCGGCGATGGCCCCGTCCACGTCTCGCTTGTCGCGCAGGGAGAGCCCCAGGTTGTAGTTGGCAAATGCGAACTTCGCGTCGAGCCGGACGGCTTCGGTGAGGGCGGCGACGGCCCCGTCCAGGTCCCGCCTGTCCCGCAGGGCCGTCCCGAGGTTGTTGAGGGCCGCCAGATTCCCCGGTTGGGCGGCCAGCGCCGCCTGGTACCACCTCACCCGCTCTCCCGCTGTCTCCAGCCCGTCGCCCGGGTACGAAGTGCCGAGGGCCATGAGCAGCCACAGGTTCCCGGGCCGGCGCCGGAGTGCACTTGCCAGCACCGCGCGCCTTCGATCCGCCGGGACCGCCCCGTGGTGGCCGAAGACGACCGCAAACCGGGCCGGCTGGTCCAGGGCCTCAGGCCTCCCGGCCAACGCGACGAGCGTCCGCGTGTCCACGACGGCAAGGGCGTCCCGGACGGCGTCCCGGTACGGGTCCGGGTCGGCGGACCGGAGCACCGCCCGCAACCCAGGCCGCGCCCACTCCGATTCTCTAGAGGACAGCCAATGATCCAGCGCGGTCAGCACCCGGTCCCGGACGAGTGACCGGGTCACCGTCGCGGCCACCTCCGCGGCCCGGCCCTCGTCCGGGGTCACCCCGTAGTCGGCCAGGGCCGCGCGCCACCGCGCCGCCACGGCCCCGGGGCCGGGAAACGCGCCGTCGGCCCAGGTCCAGCGAAACGTGTCGGCGGCGTCCAGGTGGCTAAGCAAAACCAGGTCGGCCCGGCAGCGCGCCAGCCGGCCGGCCAGCTCCTCCGCCGCGCCGTCGGCGGCCCGCCGCTCGGCCGCTCCCAGGGCGACTGCCGCCCGGTCCGCCCGGTCGGACCGCAGGGCCTCTTCACACTGCTCGAGCAGGGCCGCCACCGCCTCGGCATCTCGGCCGTGCCGCGTCGCCCGGTCGCGCGCTATCCAACCGATACTTCCGACCAAGCCGAGCAGCATCGGCCCGACCAAGCCGGCCGTCACCAAGGTCCCCTTGTTCCGCCGTGCGAACTTTCGGAAGCGGTATCTGGCCGTCGGCGGCCCGGCCAGCACCGGCTCGTCGGCGAGGTAGCGCTGCACGTCCATGGCCATGCCGTTGGCCGTCTCGTACCGGCGGATGCGGTCCTTTTCCAGTGCCTTCATCACAATCCAGTCCAGCTCGCCGCGAACAAGCCGGGTCAGCTTCGCCGGCTCCGTCTGCCGCTGGGCCGAGATGGACGGCAGCGTCTCCTTCGACTCCGACAACCGCTTGCTCGGCTTGGGCGGGTCCTCTTCGCGAATGACGCGACGAATCTCGTCGTGCGGGGCCTGCCGGAAACGCTCCTTGGGGAACGGCGTCGTGCCGGTCAAGAGTTCGTACAGGAGCACGCCCAGGGAGTAGATGTCGCTGCGCGTGTCGATGTCCACGCCGATCTGGCCGGCCTGCTCGGGGGACATGTACAGCGGGGTGCCGACCATCTGGGCGAAGGCGGTGAACAGCGTCTTGTCGGTCAGCTCCTGGCCCAGTGCCTTGGCGATCCCGAAGTCGATCACCTTGGGGACGGCGGTCGCGTCGTGCGGGACGACGAGCACGTTACTCGGCTTGAGGTCGCGGTGGATGATCCCTTTCTGGTGCGCGTGCTGCACCGCGTTACACACGTGCATAAACAGATCCAACCGTTGCCGCGGGGTCGAGTGGTTGCGGTCGCAGAACTCGGTGATCGGGAGTCCTTGGACCAGTTCCATGACGAAATAGGGCCGGCCGGACGGCGTGGCGCCGCCGTCGAACACCTTGGCGATGTTCGGGTGGTCCATCAGGGCCAGCGCCTGCCGTTCCGCCTCGAACCGCGCGACCACCTGCCGCGTGCCCATGCCCGGCTTGAGGACCTTTAGTGCGACGTTGCGGCGGACCGGCGCGTGCTGCTCGGCCAAATAGACCACGCCGAAGCCGCCCTCGCCGATCGGCTCGATAAGCGTGTACAGGCCGATCACCGTGCCGGGACCGTCCATCGCGGGCGGCGGGGAAGCGTCCGCGACGTTGAAAACCGGTCGCGGTTTCTGGTGCGCCCGCAACAGTGCCTCGACCCCCGCCCGCAGCGGCGGGTTGTCCGCACAGGCCGCATAGACGAACGCGAGCCGCTGCTCGGCGGAATTGATCTCGATGGCCTCGAGAAAGATCGATTTTTCGTCGCGCGTCGGGCAAACCATGGCGTCGTTCCTCGCCGCAAGAGCCATGCTGTCATGGGAAGCGTAATCGGCGCGAAAATGGGGCCAGGAATCTCAGCGTCGCCGCAAACCGGCCCGCGGTCATCGGTTCGAGTCGGCGTAGCTTTCCAACTCGCGGGTGAGCCAGGCGCGGGCGAACGCCCAGAGCCGCTTGGCCGTGCGCGGCGAGACGTTCAACACGCGGGCCGACTCCTCGACCGTCATACCGGCGAACAGCCGCAGCTTCACGACTTCCGCCGCCTGCGCGTCGGTCGCGGTCAACTTGGTGAGTGCCGCATCGAGGTCGAGCAGTTCGTCGCTCACGGGCAATGAGCCGATCTCGTCCGCCAACAACTCCGCGCGCTGCCGGGTGCCGCCGCGGCGAAGGCTCCGCTTGCGGCGGGCCGCGTCCACGAGTATCCGTCGCATCGCCTCGGCGGCCGCGGCGAAGAAATGTTCCCGGTTGTGCCAATTCCGCGCGGCATCGACGCCGACGAGCCGCAAATACGCCTCATGGACCAGCGCCGTCGCCTGGAGCGTCTGACCCGGACTCTCCTGCGCCAGCCGGTGTGCCGCAAGTCGCCGCAGTTCGTCATAGACGAGCGGCAGAAGTTGTTCGGCGGCGGGCGCGTCGCCCTGCTCGATGGCGGACATGATGCGCGTGACCTCGCTCATGGGCGTTCAGAGTAAACCGGACCGACCACGACTGCCAGCACGAAGGATGGCATCAAACCGGGTCGCCCGACCGAAAACAACTTGCTAGATCAAAGAGCAGACCGGGCCGGCCGAAGCACGGGTCAGGCGTCGGCGCCGTGTCCAGTTCAGGAAGGGGGTGAAATGGCCCGAGAATCGTTCGGCACTCGCCTGCGGTCGTTGCGCGAGCCTGCCGGGATCAGTCAGTCCGAACTCGCCAAGAAGATCGGATCCGATCAGAGCTACGTCTCTCGCTGGGAACGGAATGCGACCCAGCCGGAGATCGCAATGGTCGAACGGCTGGCCGCCGGCCTGGGCGTCACGGCCGTCGAGCTTCTGACCGGCCACTCTCAGATAGCGCCGAAGCGGACGATCCGCCTCACCGCCGATAACTTCGCCTCGCACATGTCTACCGACTACGCCGCGTCACCGGTCGAGGGCTTCATCGTCCCCGAGGACGGCATCGACCAGGACGAGTGGATCGTCAGCAAGTTGCTCGCCTGGTTGGAGCGGGAGAACTCCCACCGGCCGGACGTGCGGTATGAGATGTCCCGCCACGTGGCGGCGGTACTTCTCGAACGTCTCGCAGGCGGTCGTTGAGGCGCGGGGCGCATGACACGAAAAGATAGCGGAAAACTGACGCAAACTGCTTGAAAACGGGCCGCTGACCTAACTACGCGTTCAGCCGTGCGCGACCATTTTCAATGTTCAGGGTGCCGCGAGTAAGCGCGGCGAGACAATTGACACCGATGTTCTCGTCATCGTCATTTCTTCGGTGGGAGCAATGATTGTTTGAATTCCAGCAGCTTGATCTCGGCGTCAAGCCGCTGAAACCGACTGAACTCATAATCGTGCGGGGGAATCTGGCCGGCTTTGAACCGGCTATCTTGAACCCAGTGCGACCCCTTGGCGGCGGTCACCTTTCGCGCCAAAATGGCCATGCGGGTTTTGGAATCGTTGGCCAGCGCGATTTCCTCGTCCATCAATCGATTGTGACATTCTAACAGGAGGTCAACCGTGCCTCTGGCCGAGCCCGCGCGAAAGAGGTTGTAATTCGCCTCCAGGCGGCGATGTGCCGCTTGATATCGCTCCGTTCGAAGTCTCGTTATCTCGTCGTTGCCTGCCGCGGGGGAAGCCAGTGCCAGGTTCCTCTGAAGGTCCCGGTCCAGCTCCATTCCCCACGCCTTAAGTTCGGGCGGCCCGTCAAGTGCTTGCACGAAGTCATTCAACCGGTCCGGTGGCGCTTCCACCGGCGTCGGAGCCGGTCTTTCGGGCGTTGCCCCCTTCGCGGCTGGCGCGGCTTGCGTACCTGGCTTTGTGCCTAGACCGGTCAATGATCGCTTCAACTCCAGCAGCCGGATTTCGGCGTTGAGCCGTTGAATCCGCGTGAGGTCATAATCCTGGATTGGGATCTGGCGCGCCTCGTAGCGCGTAGCATTTACTGACTCCAACCCTTTTCCCGCGGTCACATTTCGCGCCAGAGCGGCGATCCGGGTATTGGGATCATTGGCCAATGCGAGTTCCGCGTCGATCAAACGGTCCTGAGCTTCCAAAATGGTCCCGAGTGTGCCTCGTGCTGAGCCAGCAGCGAACAGGTTGAACTTCCCCTGCACCCGCCGGCGCGCCGCCTGATATCGCTGCTTGCGAAGTTTCGTCAGTTCGTCGTCCGTCGCAATGGAATCGGTAAAGGAACGGTTCGTCTGGCTCAGTTCCTTCCCCCACGCTTTCAGTGCCGGCGGAGCGTCGGGAAAACTCGTTTCGTCGAAGGTAAAGATCCAGTCAATATTGGGCTCCGCTGAGCTTGGGGCTGGTCTCTGCGGCGCAGGTCCCTTCGTGGGTGGGGCGACCAACGCTGCTGGTTTTTCTGCCGGACCGGCGAGTGATCGCTTTAGCTCCAAAAGCGTGATCTGAGCGTCAAGCCGCTCGTACGTGCTGAAGTCCAAATCTTGAATGGGGATCTGGCTCGCCTTGAATCGAGTCTCACTGACCCATTCGGCACCTTTGGCGAACGTCACTCGTCGCTCGATGGCCGCGAGGCGGGCGGCGGGTGTCCCGGCTAATGCGAATTCAGTATCAGCCACGCGCCTAATTGCGGCCAAGACGTCGTCCAAGGTGCCGCGAGCAGACCCAGCATTAAACAAGTTGAGCCGTGATTCCAGCTCCCGCCGTGCCGACTGATAACGCTCCTTTCGGAGCTTTGTCAATTCGTCGTCACGCGCCCCCGGTTCGGCGAGTGTGGACGGCTTACCGAGCGACTGGTGTTCGGTCAGGAATGACTTCAGTGGGTGCCCGTCGGGATAGGCATTAGGGTCAATCGTCGGATTCTCAATGCGCTGCGGGAACACCGGCGGGGGTTGTTGTCCGCTGGCAGTGCGCAGATCTGCGCCGGGCAGCAGGCCCGCCACCAGTCCGAGAGTAAGCAACCGGATGGTGCCTTGATTGGTAAAGTTCATGACACGTCCTAGCAGAACGTTGATGGGGTCAAGTCACTGGCTACGGCGCGCGCTACGGGGCTTCCCACGGACGACCAAGCGTTGCCGACGCACCGCGGCTGACATCGCGCCATTCAGACAGCCGCAGTAGACCCCGCGAGTCAGATTGTGGGACCGGCAGCAAGCGCTTCCAGAACTTTCGGCCGATGGGCCGGAGGCCGAACTCTACTTCTTCTTTCGGTGCCAATGCAGATGTTCGCCGGAAGGTCATGCGGAGTCAAGCGTTCGAATGGAAGCCCCCCGACGTCAGCCCCGTCCAAAGCGAGATGACATCGGAATCACGAAGGAAGGGCGAAAACTGCGGCTGCATGTAACGCGCGGCGGCGAACATTCTTTGGCCGCGGCCACCTCCCGTTTGCGTTTGCGTACCGGCGCTCTATAGTTTCGCGCTCCCCTCGTCGCAGCACTCGCCTGCGTTCGCCGTTGAATCGTGCGCCCGTCCGGGCTCGCTCGAACCACCATCGAGGGATCGCTCCGATGTCCCGGCGTCCTCACTCTCGCAAACACATAATTCTCGACGTTTTCTCCCTGGAAGATCGCACCGTGCCGACCCTGCTCGGGAACCTGCTGTTCCCGGCCAATAGCGCTTGGAATCAAAAGGTCAGTGCCGCCCCGGTCGCCACCAATTCCGCCGCGATTCTCAACAACATCATCACCCGCTACGGCGACGGCCGGCTCCACCCGGATTTCGGCCAGGACTACGGCACCGGTGACCTCTACGGCATCTCCTACAACGTCGTGCACGGTAACAGCACGCCGCGAGTTTCGTTCGTGATCGACTCCTATCCGGAAGAGAGCGACCTGGTCCCGGCGACCGTGCCGGCAAACGCCGTCATCGAGGGCGACTTCCCGAGCGGCCCGAACCCGGACGTGGCGAGTCGCGGCGACTCGCACCTGATCGTCTACGACGTCGACAACAACGTTGCCTACGAGTTCTTCGCGGCGTCGCGGCCGTCGGAGAACGCCGACGGCCGCTGGCACGCCGCCCAGGAAACCGTCTGGGACATGAAAACGAACGACGTCCGCACGCTCGGCTTCACGTCCGCCGACGCGGCCGGGCTTTCGATCCTCGCCGGCCTCGTACGGCCGGACGAGGCGTTGCCGGTCAGCCAGGGCGGCCAGGGCGTCATTAACCACGCGATCCGCTTCACGCTGCAGAACAGCATCATCCTCAATCAGTACCTGTACCCCGCGTCGCACATCGCCAACACCGGCAGCAACACGGCCGTCCAGCCGCCGATGGGGGCGCGGTTCCGGCTCAAGGCGAGCGTCGACATTTCCACGCTCAACCCGGAGTCCCGAATCATCGCCCAGGCGATGAAGGACTACGGCATGATCGTCGCCGACAACGGCAGCAACTTCTTCTTCTCCGGGGCGAGCTACGCCGTCGACGCCAGCAATAATCGCACGCTCACGTGGGACGACAACGACATCCAGGACACGCTCCACGGTCTCAAGAGCCTGCACTTCAGCGACTTCGAAGTCGTGGACCTCACGCCGGTCGTCACGGACCTGAGCACGCACACCGCCGCGGCCGGCACGTCGCTCACGATCGTCGGCCAGAATTTCACCGGCAACAACGGCCACCTGCAGGTCCTGTTCGGGTCAACGCCGGCTACGTCTGTTAATGTCATCGACGACAGCCATGTCGCCGTCGTCGTCCCGGCCGGCGGCGGCACGGTCGACGTGCGGGTGCAATCCGGCGTGACGGTCGGCGCCGACTCGCAGAACTATCGAAGCCCCATCTTCGGTTACGGCATCTCGCCGATCGCGGCGGGCGACCAGTTCATCTACGGCGGCGGAGGCGGCGGAGGCGGCGGAGGCGGCGGGGGCGGCGGCACTCCGCCGGCCGCGATTACCGTGACCGGTACCGATGCCGGCGGCGGCCCGATCGTCAGGCTGTTCGACGCCTCGACCGGCGCGCTGGTCGGCGAGTTTCTGGCCTATGACCTGGCTTTCCGCGGCGGCGTGCGGGTGGCGCTCGCCGACGTGACCGGCGACGGCGTCGCGGACATCATCACCGCCCCGGGCGTCGGCGGCGGGCCCAACATCCGCGTCTGGGACGGCGTCACGCACGCCAAGGTCCGCGACTTCATGGCCTATGACGCCGCGTTCCGCGGCGGTGTGTTCGTGGCGGCGGGCGACGTCAACGGCGACGGCAAGGCCGACATCATCACCGGCCCGGACATCGGCGGGGGGCCGAACGTCAAGGTGTTCAGCGGCGCCGACGGTTCCATCCTGCACAACTTCATCGCCTATTCGTTGTCGTTCACCGGCGGCGTGCGGGTGGCCGCCGGCGACGTCAACGGCGACCGCCGGGCCGACGTCATCGCCGGCCGCGGCCCCGGCGCCGGGGCGGTCGTCCGGGTCTTCAGCGGCGCCACCGTGGCCGATTCGGCCGTGCCGGTGGCCGCCCTGT
>DATJGQ010000417.1:0-7036 GCA_035494815.1 Gemmataceae bacterium | reverse complement strand
TGCCGTCGGCGTCGGAGGTGACGGTCACGACCGTCTTCACCGCCGTCGCTTGTGCGGGCCTGACGCGAGTCTCGATTTCGTAGCGGCAGACGGCCGGCTTGTACCAAACGACCGGGACGATGCGCAGGCCGGGCTCCGCGGCGTGCAAGTCTTTGGCAGTGTCGGGCGTCATCTCGACGAGCTTGGCGCCGTCCTCGCGAATCGAATCGAGCACCTTGAAGTTGGGTTTCATCTTGAGGCCGAGGCCGGACGCGAAACTCTTGGCCGACTTGGCCGTGCGGACGTTGGTGAGCGCGGTCAGGAACGGCACGAGCGATGCGCTCGAGGTCTGGGGTGTCGCCCGGAGGCCGCGGGTCGGCAGCACGACGAATTGTTGGGGTTTCGCTCTCGACCTGGCCATGGCGGTTCTCCCGCACGTGGGTGGGGACGGTGTTTCCGCATGGAGAGATGCCAGTCGAGTCTACCGCAGGTGCCGCACTTGACCAGTGAATTCCGATCGGAGCGACGGGCT
The DNA here is from genome assembly GCA_035494815.1 of Gemmataceae bacterium. Classification (GTDB taxonomy): domain Bacteria; phylum Planctomycetota; class Planctomycetia; order Gemmatales; family Gemmataceae; genus DATJGQ01. Next base: position 6,525 of record DATJGQ010000417.1, on the reverse strand, counting down.
GCCGACGCGTGTCAAGAACCGCGGGCGTCAGCCCGTGGGTGAGCCTCACCCACGGGCTAACGCCCGCGGTTCTTGAAGTCGGTGCGAGTCGGCTCGCCGCACCCTACTTGCGGCGGCGGGCGCGGAAGACTGCCATCGACCGGTCGCGGAGCGGGTACGCCTGGCCGGCGGGGGCGGCGGCCGCGCCGTTCTTCGACTCGTCGGTGTCGAACAACCGCTCCCACTCGGTCGCGCCGGACGCCGCCGGGAGCGTGAACGGGATCGGTTCGTGATGGGCATTGAGTAAGATCAGCAGCGTATCGCCGACGACCGGCTCGCCGAACTCGTCCAGCTCGCCGGTCCGTCCGGCGAGTTGGACGCCCAGGCACTTCACAAACCCGGCGCCCCAGGCCTCGTCGGACATCTCTTTCCCGTCGGGCCCGAGCCAGGCGATGTCTTTCACGCCCGTCCCGCGGATCGGCTGGCCGCGAAAGAAGCGACGACGTGAAAACGCCGGCTGCTCCTGCATGATCCGCGCGACCTTGCGCACGAACTCCAAAAACTCTTTTTGCTGGGGCTTCAGCTCCCAGTCCGTCCAGGTGAGTTCGTTGTCCTGGCAGTAGGTGTTGTTGTTGCCTTTCTGGGTGTGTCCGAGTTCGTCGCCCGCTAGGATCATCGGCACGCCTTGGGAGAGGAGCAGCGTCGCCATCAGGTTGCGCTTTTGCCGTTCGCGGAGGGTGTTAACGCCCGCATCGTCGGTCGGGCCCTCGGCGCCGCAGTTCCACGAGTCGTTGTTGTCGGCGCCGTCGCGGTTCTCCTCGCCGTTGGCCTCGTTGTGCTTGCCGTTGTAACTGACGAGGTCCTGCAGCGTGAAGCCGTCGTGGCAGGTGACGAAATTGATCGACGCATACGGCTTGCGGCCGTCGTCGCCGAACAGGTCGCTGGAGCCGGACAGCCGCGTGGCGAACTCGCTGACCAGGCCGCCGTCGCCCTTCCAGAAGCGGCGGACGATGTCGCGGTACTTGCCGTTCCACTCGGTCCACTGCACCGGGAAGTTGCCGACCTGGTAGCCGCCGGCGCCGACGTCCCACGGCTCGGCGATCAGCTTCACCCGCGACAGGACCGGGTCCTGCTGGATGATGTCGAAGAATGTGCTCAGCCGGTCCACCTCGAACAGTTCGCGGGCGAGCGTGCTCGCCAAGTCGAAGCGGAACCCGTCGACGTGCATCTCCAGGACCCAGTAGCGAAGGCTGTCCATGATGAACTGGAGCACGCGCGGGTGCTGCATGTTCAGGCTGTTGCCGCAGCCAGTGAAGTCCATATAGAACCGCGGGTCCTGCGGGGAGAGCTTGTAGTAGGCGGCGTTGTCGATGCCACGGAAGGAGAGCGTCGGGCCGTTCTGGTTGCCCTCACAGGTATGGTTGTAGACCACGTCGAGAATGACCTCGATGCCCGACCGGTGCAGGCTGCGGACCATCGTCTTGAACTCCTGCACCGACTTGGGGGCCGACCGGGCCGAGGCGTATCGCAGGTCCGGGGCGAAGTAGGCGAGCGTGTTATACCCCCAGTAGTTGCAGAGCTTCTTGTCCAGGAGGAACTTGTCGTCCATGTGGTGGTAGACGGGCAGCAGCTCGACGGCGGTGACGTTGAGGCTCTTGAGATGCTCGATCGCCGCCTCCTGGGCGAGTCCGGCGTAGGTGCCGCGGAGTTCCTCGGGCACGCCGGGCATCCGCTTGGTGAACCCCTTGACGTGCAGTTCGTAGATGAAGGTATTGTGCCAGGGCGTGCGCGGCGGGCGGTCGTCGCCCCAGGTGAACGCTGTGTCGAGCACCATGCCGAGCGGCGCGAAGTTCGCGCTGTCGCGGTCATCGAACGACAGGTCGCCGGCCTGGTCACCGATCTTGTAGCCGAAGACTGAGTCGTCCCATGTCAGGTCGCGGCCGATCGCCTTGGCGTACGGGTCGAGGACGATCTTGTTCGGATTGAAGCGATGGCCCTTCGCCGGCTCGTAGGGGCCGTGGACGCGGTAGCCGTAGAGCTGACCGGGATGGGCGTCGGGGAGGTAGCCGTGCCAGACGAATTCGGTCTGTTCGGGCAGCGGGATGCGACTGGCCTCGCGGGACGTGTCGTCGCGGTCGAACAGGCAAAGTTCGACCTTGGTGGCATGTTCGGAGAAGAGGGCGAAGTTTACCCCCGCCCCGTCCCAGGTGGCCCCGAGCGGGTACGGCTGACCGGACCAAACGCGCATGTGCGATTCCCCCCTCGGATTCGCAGGTGTATGAGTGTGAGTCTCTCAGACTGGCGGGAAGTGCGACACGAAAAAACAATCGTCGGCCGTTTTAACTGGCAAATGCAGTGCCGCAGCCGCCGACGGAGGCCTGTGGAATCGAGGCGGGTCACGAGACTCCTTTGAACTCCCGCACGTGCCACCCCGTCCGCGGCGCCTACTTTTGCAGTACTCCTCTTTGAAATCGATCTGGTGACGATTTTTCCGGAATTCGTAGTCAAACGCTCGCGGCGGGTCTATTCAGTGCGGGGGTGCTCCCGATGCTTCGACCTTGGTGGCGGACGCTGACCCGCAAGATGTTGCCGCGCCGAGACTTGCCGGCGACACCCCCTTCCGGGCGCCGGCGGCGTGTCCGTCTGCACTGCGAAATGCTCGAAGATCGCGTCCTGATGTACGCACCGAATCTCGAGCATTTGCAACTGCTGCCCTCGGCTCCGGCGGGGGAGCAGGCGACCTTCGTGATTGTCCACAGCCAGTCCGAGCCCGACGAGATTTACGTCGTTTATGACGGCGTTCGATCCGGCGAGTACAGCGGCGCCGGCTGGGATCAGTTGCTGGCCGACTTGCGCGCGACGACGCCGCCGTCCGCGCAGGGACCTTCGTCACAATTCCATCAGTGGCCCGAGACGCCACAGCTACAGAACAACCCCGGAAATTCGAAGCCGCCCAGCGGGGCTCCGCGACCCGACGGCGGGGCGGGCAGGCCGGGAACGGACGTCCCGCCGCGCGGTGACAGGGACCTGTCGGCGCGGGCGGTCCCCGCGCAAACGACCGAACCGCCCGCCGGCGGCCCTGCCGTATCGCCGCCGGCGCGGGGTGATATCGCGGCCGCGCCGGCCGCCCCCGCACTCCGGTCCTTCGACGACGGCGGCGCGACCGCCGTTCGCCCGAATCCCGGGCCGGTCGGCGCTGCCGCGACGGAAGTCGTTGCCGAGGTGCGTACGGTCGAGCCGACGGAGCCGGCCGCGAGCCGGGTCGAACAGCACCGGGCGGCCGGCGACGTGTCCGACGGACTGCTGTTGCAGCGGTTCGTCGTGGATCGCGAACAAGCGGCGTTCACGGCGCTCGTCCGGCGACACGAGCTATTCGTCCTGGGTGTCTGCGAGCGGGTTCTGGGCGATTCACACGCCGCGCGAGACGCGGTGCAACAGACGTTTCTGGTGCTCGCGCGGAAGGCGGGGGTGCTCGACCGGGAAGGGCCGCTGGCGGGCTGGCTGTGGACGGTCGCCAGCCGTCAGGCGCTGCGGCTGCGGGCGATGATCGCGCGGCGGCGGCGCAAAGAAAAGCAGGCCGCCGACGATCGACCGCCTCACGACGCCGGCGTATCGAACGCGCCGGAAGAGCAGGAGGTGCGCGAGGCCCTCCGGCAAGAACTGCAGCGGTTGCCGGAGAAATTTCGGGCTCCGCTGGTCCTCTGTTATTTCAACGGCCATACCCACGAGGAGGCGGCCCGCGCGCTCGGCATCCCGCGCGGGTCGATGGCCAAACGCATCGGCGAAGCCTTGGAGCGCCTGCGGGAACGCTTGCGGGCCCGCGGCTTCACACCTTAATCGCGTCCCGGAATTCGTAGCTGAGCGTGGACTGCGGGCCTGGAGTAAGGCGAGGCCCGCCCCAACGTCCGGCGGCCGATTCGGGAACCTGTCGATGTCGTTGCCATTCGCATTTCACGCCACTCGATTGACTTCCCTCGTGTTCGCGGAATCGGTCGGAGCGCTGTCGCCGCCCGCGGGCGATGTCGCGCTCGGGGCAGCGGCCGTTTTTGCCGCGAGTCTGATCTTGGCGGTTGCGTTCGTCTATCGGGCGAAGCAGCGCCGGGCACTCGGACGTCTGCAGAAAGCGTTCGACCATTACGCGGAACGGGAGATCGCCCACTGCCGTATCAGTCGCGCCGGTGGCGGCACCGACGACACCGAAACCATGTTGGGCACCGGCGCGGAACCCACGGCCGACGGCTGGGAGACGCTGCTGTTCTTGGTCAGGGAGGTGAATGCCGATGACAATGACGCCGACGATCGCAGCCGGCAAGCAATTGAGTCTGCTCCGCACGCTGGCCGAGCGGATGCAGAATTACGGCGTCGGGGAGGACGTGCGGTTGGTCGCCGCCGTGATCCTGGAAACCGCCCGCGAGCTTGACTGGGCGTACGACCCCGAAGGCGTCAACGCCTGGCTGGCCCAACTGGCGCTGGAGTTGGCGCACAGTCGACCGGTCAAGCTGCGGTCATCGCTGCCACCAGCGTCAACCGTGGGCACGCAGGCTTGTTGACTACCGCGATTCCGTGCGGAAGTCACCGAGGTCGAGCGTTGCACCGGGCTTGACCTCTTGCATGTCGATCGGCGGTTTGCCGATCAGGTAAGTCTGGCCTAACCGCAAGTTAAACCCGACCTTTAGTTCGGGAATGACGCCGGTGAGCCGGAAGCGGCCGTCCGCATCGGTCCGGACGGGCGGGAGGTGACGCCGCATAAAGTTACCGATGTCGATGCCGGCGACGCTCGGCAGCAGGCGGACGAGGACCTCCACCGCGGCAACGGGTTTGCCGTCGACGTCCAACACCCGGCCGGTTATCGTCGCGGTGGGCTCGAGTCGAACGGTCGCCGGCTCGGTCGCGTCGCCCCGGACCGTGAGCCGTTTCGCCAGGTCGCGACCGGGGTGGTAGATGATGACCTCCCGTCCTTCCGCTTCGAGGGCCTGCAAGGTGCACTCGGCTTTGCTGAGTGGCGACTGAATCGTCGGCGCGGGGAGCATGCCGCCGGCGACGGCCCCGGTCAGCGCCCGGCCCTCGGGGTCCTGAATGATAAGCGAGGCGGTCTTGCCCCGCCGCACCTGCACGTCAACCGTCGTCGGCGCGGCGTCCGGCGGCAGCTCGAGCACCTTAACGAAGTTGGCGTTGTTCAAGGCTTCAATCTGCCCGTCGGCGGCGCGGAAGTAGCGGACGAACGCCTTCGCGGCGGGTTCGACTCGCTTACGGTCCTCCTCGTCGAAGCTCGCCAACAGGTAAGGACTGACCAGCTGACCGTCGGGGCCGACGGGTCCCCGCGCTTGACACATGAGCACGCCGAGTCCGGGCAGAATCGGTAGGCGGTAACTGCCGTCGGGGCCGGTCGTGACCGTGAATCCCCCGGTGCGCCTGTACGTCTCATAGCCGGGCTTGCAGTAATAGGCGTTGGCGGGCAGAGGGACGAACTGGAGTGCCGCGTGCACGCCGGCCCCGGTCTGCGAATCGAGGACGCGGCCGGTGAGTACGACGCCGCGAACCATCCGGAGCTCGACGCGGATCGGTTGAAGCCCCTCGGAGTCCGACACGGGAAACGACTGGTGCAAGTACGTTGACTGTTTGTCGGCGTCGACGAAAAGGTTGTAGGACGGTTGTTTGCGAATGCCGGTCAGGCGAAATCTGCCGGCCGCGTCGGTCTTCTGCGCGATGACCGCCCAGCCGGCCGCCGCGACTCGCGCCCCGGCGATCGGCGTGCCGTCGGTCGAGAGGACCGTGCCTTCAACGATCTTGCCGGGCGTGGCGACGAAGTCCAACTTCGGCCCGTGCAGCGGCGGCCCGAAATCGGGCCGCCGAGGGACGTCCGGCTTGAAGCTGTTATCGACTCGGTTGTAGGTCGACGGGTCGAAGCCGGCCCGGGTGACCACGAACACGGTCTCTCGGGCGATCGCCGGCGCGGTGACCTCCAACATGACCAGCCGTTCACGGCCGACACCCGCGATCCGGAAGCGGCCGTTCGCGTCGGTCTGTGCCCGCGTCGGGGCCACTTCTTCATAGAGGCGTTTCGTGAGCGGGGCGAGCGAGTTGCGGCCCTCTGTGCGAGCGACCGCGAGGTAGACATCGAGCTTCTCGTCGAAGGTGGTGTGCAGGGCCGTCACTCGCACGGTCGCTTTCGCAACCGGGCGGCCTTCGCTGTCGATCACGCGGCCGTCGATCGGTTGGTCCGGGACGAGCCGAAGCGTCAATTGCTGCCGCGGGTCCCTGACCGCCGCCCAGTCGATGCCGAACCCCTCCGCCCCTGCGATGATTGGCAACCAATCGCCACCGACGCCGAGGCCCACGTCGGCCTTCGGCACATCGACACGGAAGCGGCCCTCGCCGTCGGTCGTTCCGCGAACGGTGACAGCGTAGGGTTTCTCAGCATTCATTGGTTCCGCGTTGGCATGACAAGAATAGATTTTGGCGCCGGCGGCGGGCGTGCCGTCGGGGCGGTGGACCTGACCGCTGAGCGTCACCGTCTCGGCGTCGGCGGCCGCTTTCAAAGGTGGA
>DATJGQ010000416.1:0-3931 GCA_035494815.1 Gemmataceae bacterium | reverse complement strand
ATCCGTCGAATGGCCTGCTCACGCGCTGGCCCGGAAGTGCCAGCGCTGGGTTTTGCGGGCCACACGACGTTCGAAGACTGAGTTGGCGCACACGGTCGGCGCCATGGCGCTCGCAACGGAATAAGGTCGTGAATCGCCCCTGCCTATTTCTGGATCGCGACGGCGTCATCAACGTCAAGCCGCCCGACGGCGGGTACGTTCGCACCTGGGAGGAGTTTCGGCTGATCCCCGCCGCCGTGGATTGGATCTGCCTCTTCAACGCCCTGGATTTCCTGGTGATCGTCGTGACCAACCAGCGCGGCGTGGCCCGCGGATTGATGACGCCAGAGAATCTCACCGACATTCATACGCGGATGATCGCGGAACTGGCCCGCCGCGGCGCTCGGATCGATGATATCTTCGTTTGCCCGCACGAAGAGGGGACGTGCGACTGTCGCAAGCCGCGCCCGGGGCTCGTCCGCCAGGCGCGACAGCGGTGGGACATCGACATGTCACGCTCTCTCTTGATCGGCGACTCCGAGTCGGACCGGCAGTTGGCCGTCGCGTGTGGCCTACGATTCTTGAAGGCGGAGCACGGGCACATCGTCAGCACGGGCGTGTCGCAATGACGGGCTGTGGAGCGACGGTTGAATCTCGAGGGCAATCAAGAACGACGACTTTGCCACGCGTTCCCATGCGTCTAGGCTTGGTCGCCAACTTTCCCGAAGAAGGTTGGCGGAGCATGGATCTGTGCGCCGAGATGTTATTGGCGCACCTCGGCAGCGGGTCCGACGACTCGTTGCGGCCCGAACGGATCTGTCCGACGTTTCGCCGACGGTTCACCCGCCTGCCGATCTTCGGCGGGCGTCGGTCTGCGTTCAACGCCGACCGCCTCTTCAACCGCCACTGCGACTTTCCGTCGCACCTGCGACGGATCCAAGCGAGCTCGCCGCGGCGGGAGTTCGACGCGTTTCACGTCGTCGATCACAGCTACGCCCAGCTCGTCCACGCGTTGCCGGCCGATCGAACCGGCGTCTACCTGCACGACTTGGACGCCTTCCGCAGCCTGTTGGAACCGAATCGCGAGCCGCGGCCGCGGTGGTTCCGGTTGATGATGCGCCGGGTGCTCACCGGACTGCAAAAAGCGGCGCTGGTCTTTTACAGCACGGCGGCGGTGCGATCGCAGGTCGAGCTTCACGGGCTGCTCGACCCGACCCGACTCGTCCACGCCCCGTACGGAGTTTGTCCCGAGTTCACGCCCGACGAGTTGGGCCGGCCGCCGGGACTGCCCCCCGAAATCGACGGTCGACCGTTTCTGCTGCACGTCGGCAGTTGCAATCCGCGCAAGCGGATCGACGTGTTGCTCGACGTGTTCGGCGCGGTGCGTGCCCGACTTCCGGATTTGCGCATGGTAAAGGTCGGCGGCGAATGGAGCGATGACCAGCGCCGCCGCATCGATCGCCTCGGCGTCTCCCCGGCGGTGCGTCACTTGACCGGTGTCGATCGCCCAGTGCTCGCCGCCCTGTACCGCCGTGCGGCCGCCGTGCTGCAGCCGAGCGAAGCGGAAGGGTTCGGTATTCCGGTCGCCGAAGCGCTGGCCTGCGGCGCCCCGGTCGTTGCTAGCGACTTGCCCGTCCTCCGCGAAGTCGGCGGCGATGTCGCCGTCTATTGCCCGGTGGCTGACATCCCCGCGTGGACGGACGCCGTGACACGATTGATCGAGACGCCCGCCCTCGCGCATATCCGCCCCGCCCGTGTCGCTCACGCCGCGCGCTTCTCCTGGGTCGCTCAGGCCCGAACGATCGCCGACGAATACCTGCGGCTGGTCGGCCGCGGCCCCGCCCTTTAGCCGGGGCGGGTCACGCATTTGCTCGCCCGGCATTTTTGCTCTTAAACCGGGCCGAAAAATGGCTATGATGTCGCCACCACTTACTCCGGTTTCTACGCCAGTCTCGTGTTCGGCTCGCATCCGTCCCTTCCCGGACGGGTTGATGCGGATGAAGGTGGCGTACCTCAATGCGGCCGCGAGCCTCGGCGGCGCCGAGCGGTCGTTGCTGCACATGCTCACGTCCCTGCGCGCCAATGCGCCGGAGACGTCGCTCACCCTGATCACGGCGGAAGAGGGGCCGCTCCTGGCGCGCGCCGAGGCCCTCGGCGTCCGGACAATGGTCGTGCCGATGGCGCCGGTGCTCATTCGCATCGGCGAGAGCCATCTCCCCGCCGGCAGCGGCTGGAACACCTGGCTCACCCTCGGCCGGCAGGTCAGCCCGGGGCTGCCCGCGCTGGCCGGCTATGTAATGCGATTACGCCGCACGCTGTCCCAGCTGCAGCCGGACCTGATTCATTCGAAGAGCATCAAGACCCACCTCTTGGCCGGTTGGGCGCGGCCCGGTCGGGTGCCCGTGATTTGGCACGCCCACGACTTCTTCGGTCAACGGCCGCTTTCGGCTCAGCTCCTCCGTCACTCACGCCATGGACTGGTCGGGGCGATCGGCATCTCGCAGGCCGTGTCCGACGACCTCCGCGGCCTCTTGCCCGGCATCCCGGTAACGACGGTCCTCAACGCCATCGACGTCAAGGAGTTCGACCGGTCCGACACCGTGCCGGCCGATCTGGACCGCCTGGCCGGGCTGCCGCCGGCCGCACCGGGGACCGTCCGCGTCGGCATGATCGCCACGTACGCGCGATGGAAGGGGCAGGACCTATTGCTGCGGGCGACGGCCCGCCTCCGCGCCGCTCGCCCGGACCTGCCGATTCGCGTGTATATCGTCGGCGGGCCGATCTACCTGACGCAGGCACAGTGGTCCCGCGAGGAACTCCGCGCGCTCGCGGCCGGACTGCCGCATTCGAGCGACGTCGGCTTCATCGACTTTCAGGCCGAGACGTCCGGCGTCTACAAGGCGTTGGACGTCGTCGTCCATGCCAGTACCCGGCCGGAACCATTCGGACTGATGATCGTCGAGGCGATGGCGAGCGGAAAGCCGGTCGTCGTGACCCAGGCCGGCGGCGCGGCGGAACTGTTCACTCCCGGCGTCGACGCCCTGGGATTTCCGCTGGGAGATGAACCGGCTTTGGCAACCGCCATCGAACGCCTGGCGAGCGACACGGCCCTGCGGCGGCAACTCGGCGAAAACGCCCGGCGGACGGCCGAAACCCGCTTCGACCGGGCTCGGCTGGGGCCTCAATTGCTTGAAGCGTACAGCATGTTCCTGCGACTATCGCGACGGTGAAACTTCGCCGCCGATTTTTCTCGTCCGCTCTTTTGCGCATCGAACTCGGCAAGTAAGATAACAAGCCCGCTACGTCGGTCCCTCCCGGTCTGGAGCCTACGAATGCGCCGCCCACCCGCCCATTCCCGGTTTTGGATTCTCGTTTTCGCTGTGTCGTCATGGGCGGCCCCGCCGATTGCCGCCCAGGATACGTACGTATGGAATAACTCCGGCTCATCGGCCGCCGCCACCTCCTGGCTCTCCCCCGGAAACTGGACGGGTGCGATTGCGACGCATTATCCCGGCCGCGTGACCGCCACCAATACCGGGAATGGCGCTACCGACGATATCGCGTTCTTTAGCTCGACCCTGCCGAGCAACACACCGACCGCCGTCGGCATCAACATGAGTTCCGCCGGCAGTCCCGCCGTGCTTCAACTCGGCGCCATCCGGTTCGAGAACAACGCGCGTGACTTGCTCATCGGCAACAGTTCGACGACTGCGAGCGGGACTTTGCAGCTGAACGGTTCGTCGGTCTCGATCGCGGGGAATCAGACCAGCAACGTGATCTTCTATAACAGCAGTTCGTCGCAATCGTTGACCGTGCAAAACACGGCAGTCGGGGGCAGCCGGACGATGGACCTCTCCCTCGCGGTGAGCAACGGCATCATTTACGCCAACGTCGGCAGCACGATCAACATCGCGACCGTAGTTTCCGAAACGGGCGGCAGCAACGGCATCAC
>DATJGQ010000415.1:0-5488 GCA_035494815.1 Gemmataceae bacterium | reverse complement strand
CCCGACGTGGGAGCTTTCACGCGCGAGTAGGCTTCCACGTCGGGCTGACGCCTCGACGCTCGCCGGAGGCGGCGGGGGTGGCGCGGGAGGCGGCGCGACCGGGCGTCCACGGCCGGGCGGAGGCGCGGGTCGCTTCGTCGCGTCCGGCTTCGGCAGCGCGATCTCCAGCATTTCGCTCAACCGCGCCTCCGCCTGCACCCGGTCCCCACCGTCCAACGCGATTTTCGCCCACTCGCGTAGGACAGCAGAAGTTAGCGACGTGTCCGGCTGCCGTTTGGCCGCAGCGGCGGCGCGTGCCGCCAGCTTCTCACCGGCCGGCCAGAATTCGCTGCGGTCGTTCTTCAGGCACTCGCGCGCGACCAGCCAGAGCGGTACCTGTTGCAGCGCCTCCGCCCGCTGCCGTGCGTTCGGCTTGCCGTTTGGCGGCAGGACGTCGAGCGGAGCCGACTCCGCGAGCTTGACCAACCGATCGACCGCCTCGCGGATCACCGCCGCGTCGCCCTCGATGAAGGCGGCGAGCGCGGACGCTATTTGCACCGAGTAGTCGGTGGGATACCGTTTGATCAGGTCGGCGAGGCGGGCGAATGCTTCCTTGCGAACGTCAGGCGCCTTGGCCGTCGATTCGAGCGCCGACGCGAAGACGCTCATCAGCGCGGCCTTGCTCAGGTCCCGCGACTCCACGAGCACGATCAGGTCGAGGACGGGCCCGTTGCCGGGTGCCTCCTCGCGCGGCGTGAGCAGCGCGGCGACGGCCGCCGGCAACGTGCTCGGCTTGAGCGCCTTAAGTGCGTTCTTGAGCCCCTGCTCCACTTGCGGCTCGAACTGCGGGCCGCCGCCCCGATAGAGCGCGGCTTGCTCCAAAGTCTCCCGGTCGGCGAGCAGTTGGCTGTAAACGCGAACGGCCTCGACCGGGTCGCCCACCCGCATCATCTCTTGCGCGACCGAGATCCCGCTGCTGACCGTTTGATACTGCACATACCCGGGTGGGTAACTGACGTTCGCGTCGGACGGTTGCGGCTTGGCGAAACGCTGCGTGAGTTTTCTGGCGTCCTCCTTACGGCCGAGCTGCTCGTACCACCACGCCAGCCGGCGGGCCGGGTGGTAGCTGAATTGGAAGCGACCTTCTCGGAACAGGTCCTCGATACCGCCTTCGAGCGCCTTGACCGCAAGATTCTCGACCCCGGCGTAGTACTCGAGTTCCTGACAGAGGATGAAGCGGGCGATCGCCGGCATATCGAGCTTCGGGTCGGCGAACAGTTGCTGCCACTCTTTCTTGCCCGCCTCCTTGTTCCCCGACTGGATGTCGAGGATCGCGAGCAGGGCCTTCCCGCTCTGCCAGTCCGGGCGTTTGGCGAGGGCGGCCTGCACTTCCGCCCGCAGTTCCGACAGCCGCTGCTGCTTGCGGGCGATCGCCAGCATGCGCGTCAGCACGCCGTCGATGCGGCCTTCCTGGCCGTAGGACATGTAGTCCGAGATCATCTGCCACGCGTCGAACTCGGAGTCTTCCCGCGGGATGATCGCCTGTTTCGCGAACGTGTAGATCTCCGGCAACCGCCAGATCGAGTCGTCGTAGAGTTGCCCGAGCATCGAGCTGCGGTACTGTGGGAACGCCTCCCACGCCTTTTTGAACAGCTTCACCCCGAGGTCCCGGCTCTTGTCGTTGCGAAGCATTTCGGAGATCGGCTCGGTGACCGTGTAATAGCTGCCGACTTTCCGCAGGTCGATTTCGTCCAACAACTGGCCCAACTCGGGCAGCTTATTGGCCTGTTGGAAGAGCATCTGAACGTCGTAATAGCGGTTGCCGAAGAGCGACGGTTCCAGCTTGATCGCCGCCTTGTACTGGGCGATCGCGGCGTCGCGCTCGCCCTGTTGCTGCAACTGCTGGGCGGCCTGATAGCGGAGTTTGCCATCGTCCGGCCGCAGCTCGGCCATCTGCAGCACCGCGGCTTTCAGCTTCTCCTTTTCGCCGGACGCCTGGTAGTAGTCGACGAGCGTCTGATAGACTTGCACCGACTTCGGCGCGGACTTGAGCTGCGATTCCGCGCGTTCGATCATCTCCTTGAGTTGGCCGGAGCGGGCGAGCACGCCGATCGCCTGGCTGCGGGCGTTGTCGACGTCGTCGATGCTACGGATCGGTCCGGAGCCCCCGGGCGTGGACGGGCCGCGTCGCAGGATCTGGCGGGCGATCTGCGCCGCGAGGTCGGCCTGATTTTGACTTTGGTACTGCGTCATAAGTTGCACGAGGGTGGCCGTGCGGTTGCCGGCCTGCCGCTGGGCGCGGGCGAGGACAGTCTCGGCGAGGTCGTGCATGCCGAGGCGGTGCATCTTGCCCGCGAGATCGACCTGCGTGGCCGCGTCGAGTCGCAGACCGAAGAGCCGGTCGGCGGCCTGGCGGGCCCGGTCGAGGTTGCCGGTGCGTTCCGCCACGCGGAGGGCGGCGTCCTCCCGCCGTTGCATCATCTGCGTGTCGAGCGGCGTGATCGAATCGAGCAGCGTCAGCGCCGCGTCGAACTCGCTGTTCTGCTCCCGCAACGCAGCCACTTCCATCACGAGGTTGTGATCGCCGGGAGCGGTCTCGATGGCCTGCGCGAGTTCGGCCAGCGCCTCGTCCTTCTCCTCCGACCACCAGTGCAGATAAGCGATCGCCAGGTGCAGATAGAGCTTTTCCGCCCCTTGTGCCGCGTCGAGTTGTTTGCGGACGTGGGCGAACAGGTCCGAGGTCAGGTCCGCCCGCTTGTGCATGTCGAAGGCGTTGTAGAGCAGGTAGATCGAGCCGGTGTCGTAGTAGTCGTTCGGCGACGGGTAAGTGACTTGTGCCCGCCGCACCGATTGAGCGGGCGCATACAGCGCGATGCTCATGCTAATCGGCATCCCGCGGCGGCCGCCGAATGTGCTCGTCGGACCGGCGCTGGCAAAGGAGCGCGCCGCCCGGGAGGACAGCCCGGATCGTGGGGCGAGCAGGTTTTGCCGGCGGACGGTCGTCAGGTACAAGTCCAGGACCGACCGGGCGTCCACGAACTGCTTGGCGTCGGCCCGCCGCCCCATCAGCGTGAGCAGGCTGGAGTACGCTTGCCGCGTCGGCAGTTGGGCGAGGGCCGCGGCCGCTTTGACCGGGGGCTGCAGCTTTTCGAGGCGGCCGAACAGTTGAAAGCAGACCTCGAGTTCGTTGCGATTCGCGGCCATCGCAAGTGCGGCGATGACGTTGTTGACCGTGTTCGCCGATTTGACCAGTTCCTGATAGAGGGCCTTCTCCTTGTCTTCCTCTTTGGCCCGCTTCAGTTCGGTCATCACCATCTGAGTGACCGCCGAGTTGATCCAGTCCGGCTTCGTCTGTTTGAGCTTGCGATAACACGCCAACGCATGGGCGAGCTGATCAGCCGGCAGCGGCGGCGTGTTGTCCTTGATCTCCTCGCCGACGCGTCGGGGCCGGTTGACCGACGGCTGGCTGCGGCTGCCGAGCGATTGGAGGAAGACCAACATCCCGGCGGGGTCCGTCCCTTGCGACAGCGCGAGTGCGGTCGCGAACACGCCCTGTCGCTCGGCACGCAGCATCTGGAGGTAGTACCAGTCCCAGAGAGGACGCGTGTCGGTCTCCGGTCGCGCACGCTCCCGGCTTGCCGCGGCGTCCTTGAACTTTTTGACGAAGGCGTCGGCCCCCTCTTTGCCTCTGGCGAACTCGTAGAGCCAGCCGAGGGCGGCCATGCGGGCCTCGCCGTAGTCCTGAGGGCCGTACGCGGACACTTGCGACCGGAGTGACGGCGAAAAACTGCGCACGTCCATTCCGACGGCCATGCGGATCGTTGACGACCGACCGGTGCGCCGGGAGATCGGCGGGATGCTCGACTCGTCGTACCGTGCCGCCAGGGAGGCGGCGGCGACCGGGCTCAGCGTGCCGGACGCCAGCGCCGCGGCCATGGCCGGAGTCATGCCCGGCGCACCCGAGACCGCACCGGGCGTCGCGTTCTTCCGTTTGGCTTGCTTGATCTGAAACTTCAGGTTCTCGCCGTTCTCGTCGTCCGGCAGTTTGAGCGCCAGAAGCGCGTCGAACCGGGCGGCCGCCTCGTCGGTGTTGCCGCGCGCGGCGTGAACCGCCCCTTCGCGATAGAGCAGCTCCCAGTTCCCGGGGTTCTGCGCGAGCATCCGTGACAGGATCGCGAGGGCCGAATCGTACTTGGCCGCGGAGATCAGTTGGTCGATCGCGGTCAGGTTGCGGTGCGGCTCGGTCTGCCCGGAGACGAGCTTGATCCAGATGTCCGCCGCTGCGTCCGCCTCGCCGCTGCGGGTGAGCAGTTGGGCGAGCTTCAAACGATGATCGTAGTTGTCGGGCGCGGCGGCGTTGAGTTGTCGCTCATACTTGACCGCGGCGGCAACATCGCCCTCCTGCTCGCACAGGCTGACGAGTTGGTGCAGTAGATGGGTGTCGCGAGTGTTTTCGGTGAGCAGTCGTTCGAGTTGCTGCCGGGCGGTGCCGAGATCGCCGGCGCTCGTGTACGCCTGCGCGATACACAAAGTCATTTCTCGCTGCTTATCGGCTTCGCGTTGTTCGCGCTCGAGCCGCTCCATGAGCCGGTCGAACTGGTTGTTCTCTAGGTACAGGTGTGTAATGCGGTCGATGAGGGTGAGCTTCCCGTCGAGTTCGTTGGTCTTCTCGAACGCCCGCCAGAAGAGTTCAATCGCCTCGCCCTGGCGAAGGCGCTCGGCCAGCGCGGTGCCGAGCGCGACGAGTCCCTGCGGGTCGGACGGGTTCGCCCGGACGCTCTTTCGGAGGGCCTCCAACCCTTCGTCCTGATCGCCGACCTGGAAGCAAAGGTCCGCGAAGAACTTGTAGACGTCGGGGTTCCCGGGAGCTGCGGCGAGCAGGTCGCGGCCCGCCTGCAACGCTTGCTCGCGGCGGCCGAGCCGCTGCTCGAGTCGGGCGACGGCGGTGAGATACTCGGTGCGGAAGCGCCGATCGGGGGCGGCGAGCTTGCGGTTGGTTTCGGCGGCGGCGAGTAGGTCTCCGCCCGACTCGTAGATGCGGGCGGCGGCAGTGAGGACGGGGATAGAAGCGTTCGCGCTCCGCTGCGCGTCGCGGCTAAACGCGTCGATGGCCTTGGTGATGGTCTCGGTGGCGCGGTCGGACTGGCGATTTGCCTCGTAGTAGCGCGCGAGTCGCAGCCAGCGGTCGGCCGGCGGGTTCGGGTTGGCGTCGACGTCCTTTTGCAAATCCGCGATCTGGTCGGCGAGTTTGTCCATCGCCTGGAACGTTTTGATCTGCGCGACCATCACCTGCTCGACGTCCTCAGGCGTGTTCGTGATCTTCCCCGCGGAGTCGAGCTGCTTGAGGGCGGCGTCATATTGCTGATCCTGGTGGAGCAGATCGGCGTAGCGGAGCGTAAGGTTAAAATCGTCCTTCTCGAGGCCGAGAGCATCGGCGATCGTGGCGATCGCTTCCGCGCGGGAGCCGAAACCCGCGAACACTTCGGCGAGCCGGGCGAGGTTTTTGGCG